>NZ_JBEYER010000029.1:3967-65927 GCF_040634005.1 Micromonospora sp. NPDC007271 | reverse complement strand
CACCGCCACGCCGTGACTTCGATCAAACCCACCCAGCTTTTGAAACACGGCCTAGGCCCGCATCCACTTTGGCTGATCCGAGCCCGCACCGGACGTAGTGCAGACATAGCGCTTTCCGGTGTCGGAGTATCCGTACTCACCCTTGTCACGCTTCTTGCAGAAGGCCCCCGGCGTCACGCCTTGATGGGCGCCACTACCCGCGCGACCGGTGGGCATCCGCCCATCGGCCTTCACATCGGTGTAGACGGTGATCCGCTGGCCGACCACGAGCGGCTGGCCCGCCGCTGGGACAGTGTGGGTCACCACGTGATCACCCCAGTAGTACCCACGTGGCGGGGTGTGCTCGGTCACCTCCTTGAACGGCCCCGTGGGAAAGCCGATCCCGTAGTTCCATTTCTTGCCGGTCAGGTCCGGCATCGTCGGGTTGCCTTGGAAGAAGTCCCAAACCTCTGGGTCCACGACGTCGAACTTGATGGTGCCGGTGAGCGGCTCGCCGGCAGCCGGCGAAGTGCTGACCACCCGATCGCGATCACTCGGGCTGCCGTACAGATCCGTGGTTTCGATCTGGTTCTTGTAAGACACCATCAGCCTGGCGTCGGCCTTCGCTGACTTCAGGTCCTTCCCGGTGTAGCTCGGCATGACCAGGGTCGTGCCACCCGGCGCTACGGGGTCGGTGTACTTGACCACCCGGAAGCTCACCCGCCGGCCCGCATAGCCGTTTGCATACAGTTCGACGCACGCGCCAGCATCGGGCGTCTGGGCTACGATCCGCCAGTTGTCCCTGTCGAGGACATGCCGGCCCTGCCCGGTCGCGTCGATCTGGTCCCCCATCGTGAGCTTGGCGACTTGCAGGGCCGGGCTTGCCGTCGTCAGGCTCAACCCCACCATGTCAGGTACCTGCACCGAGTTGCCGGCGCACTCGTCAGCGTCTGCCGGACCGGTAGGGCCGGACTTGTTGCCCAACGCCCCGATTGCCACGACCGCCGCGACAGCGCCGACTCCGACGAGGACTTTCTTGACTCCCATCGATGATGCTAGCCCCGCCTTCTGACGAGTTCCTGGGGGCACAGCCGCCCTAGCCAGTCATGAAACAAATTCGGCGAATCTTACACCGGTCGGCCTGCCGCAAGCGCCTCGTCACATTCCGCGGCAAGGCCTGCGGCACGGGTGGGGTCCCAGGCGATCGTGGTCGCCACCGGGTCCGACCCGCTCCCCGAAGGGCGGGTCGGTGGCAGGCGGGATGGCGCACATCGCACGAAATAGGTAAGCGTGGATAGGATGGCTGTGTGACCAAGTACGAATACGGTCAGTTGCTGACCTACCTCAGGGACGGCCACCGAGCCGGCTACTACATCAACCAGCATGGACGCCTGGCAGAGTGGGGACGTGAAGGGAACGACGTGGCCCACCTCAACCGAGTGGCTTCCTACGGTTGGCGAGTCGTCGGCTTTCAGAAGAACAATGAAGAAACGGCCACGTACCTGCTGGAGAGACAGCTGAGCTGATGAACGGGCCAGTCAACACCACATGAGTGACAGCCTGAGCGAGGCCAACCGACTTCACGGTCTCCCCGGAGGAGTACGGACGCGGCGTCTACACGTGAGATCGATACGGCGGCGCACAGTCGCGCGCCACGGGGCAAGGCAACCTGGCACGTCGCGTCAAAACCGTCCAGGCATTGACGGCTCCTTTGTGTTGGCCCGTCGTCTGCTGCTGTTCGCGACGATCAGCAGGCCGGGAACGGCTCCAAGCATCCAGATTGCGGCCGACGGCCAGTGAATCAGCTCCCCGACCGCCCCGCGGATCTGCGGAATCTCCCCGACGATGTAGGACGCCTGCTCGTCATTGGAATGGCAGGTCAGCGAGTAGGTGCCGCTTTCGGGAACGTCGAACGAGGCGACCCAGGAGTAGGAGGCGGCGTCGGTGCCGTAGTCGCCGGGCGGGATTCCGACCAACTCCGCCGACCGGGCGGCCAGGCCGACGCCGGTGACCCGGCAGTCAGGATCCTGCGGTGCGAAGCCCACCGCCAGGATCGCGTACCGGCCTGCTGCTGGCAGCGTCACCACCCCCGGCTTTCCGGGTGCCGCAGCGTACGGCCCTACCCCGCCGTAGCCGGTCACGTCGTACCGGCTCGTGCTGCCCTCGGCGCCGAGCTGCACCGTCACCTGTGCAAAGAGGGCGCCCGCCACGGCGACCACCGCGCCGATGAGGTAGCCGTGCCGATCCGACAGTCGACTGCGGGGTGCGCCGTTCAGTCCGATCGGGTAGCCGACCGCTGCACCGCCGGCCGCCAGCAGAGCACCAGCGAACAGGACCCCGCCCCATTCGACCGAGCCCTCCAGCGGGATGCCCCACTCGTAGACAGCGATGGAGGCTCCCAGGAATACCGCACTGATCAGCGTGGCCGTGACGACGGCGACCAGGAAAGCTGAGCCAGTGCGTCGCTGGCCGGTACACCTGGTCCACCTGGCCGCCACCACGGCAGCGAGCACCGGAAGTGCCCCCAGGGTCCACCAGAGCGCGTTCGATACGTTCTGGTGCTCTTCCCACCGGTGACTTCCCTCGAAGAACACCAACGGGGCCGGCACCGTCACCGCGATCCACGCGGCCAGTGCCACCGGGTCAGGGAACGCCCGCCCCACCGTCCGCCAGGTTGCCCGGTCCATGCATCCGATCATGCACTGCGTCAGGCGCCCGGCAAGACCCCCGAGACCCAGGATTCACGAGCGGCGGCTTGCGGCCCGGTGAGACGCGGGCGGTCACCCGGGCGACCAAGATGGTTGGCTGCCGACGTGCCAGCGCATGCCTTGGCAGCGGAGTTGGCGAGCACTGACGCCCGCCGGAGCCGGCTGATCGCTCGAAGGACCTCGTCTCTGTGCTTGGCGGCCGGACAGATGCGGTTGACCCTGGGTAGGCGGGCGCTGGCGTTGCGTGGCTCTCTGTGCCACTCGCTCGGAGCAACTCGGTGCGAGGCAACTCGGTCCGCTGTTACCCTCCGCGAGGAGGGGCTGCGTAGCGTGACGCGCGGGGCTCGCGGCTGGCGGAGGGTCACCGTCGGTACCCTGCTAAGTCCTGGCCTGCCCGCGAGACATGGTGGTACTTGATGAATGATCTTCGAGTGGTGGCGTTCGACCTGGACGACACCCTGGCCGTCTCCAAGTCCCAGATCGATGGTCGGATGGCGGCGCTTCTCGGCCACCTGCTGGGCGAGGTGGACGTCCTCATCATCTCCGGTGGCCGGTTCGAGCAGTTCGAGGCGCAGGTGCTGGCCCACCTCGACCTCGCGGAGGACAAGTTGCGTCGGCTGCACCTGATGCCGACCTGCGGCACCCGTTACCTGCGCTGGCAGGACGGCGAGTGGCGGCTGATCTACGCCGAGGACCTGAGCGAGGCGGACAAGGCCCGCATCATCGGGGCGCTCACCGAGTCGGCGAAGGCCCTTGGTCTCTGGGAGACGAGGACCTGGGGGGACATCATCGAGGACCGGGGCAGCCAGATCACCTTCTCCGCGTTGGGCCAGTCCGCCCCGCCCGCCGAGAAGTACGGCTGGGACCCGGACGGCAGCAAGAAGAAGCGGCTCCGGGACGCGGTCGCCGAGAAGCTGCCCGACCTGGAGGTGCGCGGCGGCGGCTCCACCTCGATCGACGTCACCCGCAAGGGCGTGGACAAGGCGTACGGCATGCGCAAGCTGCTGGAGTGCCTGGACCTGAAGCACGACAACGTGCTCTTCGTCGGTGACCGGCTGGACCACGGCGGCAACGACTACCCGGTCAAGGCGATGGGCATCCAGTGCCACGCCGTCACCTGCTGGCAGGAGACGGCCGACTACGTGCAGGTGCTCGTCGACGACCTGGTCCGGCGGCACGCCCAGCGGGCCTGATCGGCGAGCCGGGCGGCGGGGCCCAGCGCGTGCTGAGGCCCCGCTGCCCGGGTGACTCAGAGCGCGGCGCGGATCGCCTCGGCGAGGGTGGTCGGCGTGCGGCCGAGCAGCTTCGCCAGGTCGTCACCGACCGCCAGCTCGCCCTGGGCGAGACCGCGGTCGCCGTCGGCGAGCACGGCCGCGTACCCCTCGGGCACGCCGGTCGCGACCAGCAGCTCGGCCAGTTTGTCGACCGGCAGGTCGAGGTACGACACGGTGTTGCCGCTCTGCCGGGAGACCTCGGCGGCCAGTTCGGTCATGGTGAACGGCGCGCCGCCCAGCTCGTACACCCGGTTGGTGTGCCCCTCCGTGGTGAGGACGATCGCGGCGGCCTCGGCGAAGTCGGCGCGGGTGGCGGCGCTGACCCGGCCGTCGCCCGCCGCGCCCGCGACCCCGTGCCGGAGGTACGTCGGGAGCTGCGCCGTGTAGTTCTCCAGGTACCAGCTGTTGCGCAGGAAGACGTGGGGCAGGCCGGAGTCCAGGATCAGCTGCTCGGTCGCCTTGTGCTCGGCGGCGAGCACCAGGCTGGAGGTGTCCGCCTTGGCGATGCTGGTGTAGACGACCAGCCCGACACCGGCCGCCTTGGCGGCGGTGACGACGTTGCCGTGCTGCACCAGGCGGCGGCCGACCTCGCTGCCGGAGACGAACATCAGCTTCTCCGCGCCGGCGAAGGCGGCCTGCAACGACTCGGCGTCGTCGTAGTCGGCCCGCTGGGTGACCACGCCGCGCTCGGCGAGGCCGGCCAGCCGGTCGACGTCGCGGCCGACCGCCACGATCTCGTCGGCCGGTACGCCCCGGTCGAGCAGCGAGGCGACGATCAGGCGGCCGAGCTGGCCGGTGGCGCCGGTGACGACGATGGACATGGGAACTCCCTGTGATCGTGTGCTGAGAACACTGTCTTCGCACAGCAACGGGAACACCGCAGCCTTACTTCCCGTTGGAGAGTAGGCACCTTGAAGTTCGATACGCACTGAAAGAGAGTGAAGCCGTGCAGGCGGACCCGTTCAACCGGAACTGCGGCAGCCGGAAGGTCCTCGACCGGATCGGCGACCGCTGGAGTGTGCTGATCGTGCTCACCCTCGCCGAGGGGGAGAGACGCTACGGCGAACTGGCCGAGCGGATCGACGGGATCAGCCAGAAGATGCTCACCCAGACCCTGCGCGGGCTGGAGCGCGACGGCATCCTCACCCGTACGGTCCAGGCCAGCGTGCCGCCCCGGGTCGACTACGCGCTCACCGACCTCGGCCGCGGCCTGCTGGACCTGGTCGCCGGCCTGGAGGCGTGGGCCACCACGCACCTGGACGAGGTGGAGGCCGCCCGGGCCCGCTACGACGCCCGCTGAGAGTTCCGGAACCGGCGCACCCTGGCGCGATCGACGTCGATGGGGTAGGAACAGTGCGTCCCGGAGAGCGCTCTCACGGGCTCTCTCCCGGTCGATCCCTACCCCACCACGACAGGGCAGGCAGATGAGACCACTCGACCACTCCCGCCGCCGTTTCCTCACCGTCACCGCCGCCTCGGCCGCGTCGCTGACCACCCTCGGGCTCCCCGCCGTCCCGGCCGCCGCCGCCCCCGCCGGCCGTCCCGACGCCGCCGACCCCGACCTCGGCCCCAACGTCTTCGTGTACGACCCGTCCACCCCGACCGCCGAGATCCAGTCCACCCTGGACCGGCTCTTCGCCGCTCAGGAACACAACGAGATGGGCGCCGACCGGTACGCCGTGCTCTTCAAGCCCGGCCGGTACGAGGTCGACGCGCGGCTCGGCTACTACACCTCCGTCGCCGGCCTCGGCGCCCACCCGGACGACGTGGAGATCCACGGCGCGGTACGCGTGATCGGCCAGCCCGACCCGAACTCGCCGGCCGGGATCTCCGCCCTCACCAACTTCTGGCGCTCGGCGGAGAACCTCGCCGTCACCCCGACCGACTGGTCGAACCAGTGGGCGGTCTCCCAGGCGTCGCCGATGCGCCGGGTGCACATCAAAGGCATCCTCTGGCTGGAGCCGGGCAACGGCGGCTACTCCAGCGGCGGCTACCTCGCCGACTCCAAGGTGGACGGCATCACCATCAACGGCTCCCAGCAGCAGTGGCTGACCCGGGACAGCGAACTCGGCGGCGACTGGACCAACGGGGTGTGGAACCAGGTCTTCTCCGGGGTGGTCGGCGCCCCCGCGCAGGGCTTCCCGGACCCGCCCTACACCACGCTGCCGACCAGCCCGGTGACCCGGGAGAAGCCGTACCTCTTCGTCGACGGCGCGGGCCGCTGGCGGGTGGCCGTCCCCGGGCTGCGCCACCACACCGCCGGCACCACCTGGGGCGCGGGTGCCCGGCCGGTGCCCTCGCTGCCGCTGGCCGACTTCTTCGTCGCCAGGCCCACCGACTCGGCGAAGCGGATCAACCAGGAGTTGTCCGGGGGGCGACACCTGTTGCTCACCCCCGGCGTCTACCACCTGGACCGGGCGCTGCGGGTCAAGCACCCGGACACCGTCGTGCTCGGCCTCGGCATGCCCAGCCTCGCCCCGACCACCGGCGACGCGGCCCTGCGCATCGAGGACGTGGACGGGGTACGCATCGCAGGGGTACTGGTCGACGCCGGGCCGGTCGAGTCGGAGGTGCTGGTCGAGGTCGGCAGGCGGAACAGCCACCGGTCGCACGCGACCAACCCGATCTCGCTCCAGGACGTCTTCTTCCGGATCGGCGGGCCGTACGCGGGCCGGGCGGCCACCAGCCTGGTGGTCAACAGCCGGCACACCCTGATCGACAACATCTGGGCCTGGCGCGGCGACCACGGCAAGCCGGGCACCATCGGCTGGACCGTCAACACCGCCGGGACCGGGGTGGTGGTCAACGGCGACGACGTGACCGCGTACGGGCTCTTCGTCGAGCACTACCAGCGGTGGCAGACCGTCTGGAACGGCGAGCGCGGACGCACCGTCTTCTACCAGAGCGAGCTGCCGTACGACCCGCCGAGCCAGGCCGCCTGGCGCAGCCCCACCGGGCAGGGTTGGGCGTCGTACAAGGTTGCCGAGCACGTCCGCGAGCACGAGGCGTGGGGCCTGGGCGTCTACTCGTACTTCAATCAGAAGGTGGACATCCGCTGCGACCGGGCGATCGAGGCGCCGCGCCGGGCCGGGGTGCGCTTCCACGACGCGATCACCGTCTTCCTGGACGGCAGTGGCGGCATCGAGCGCACCGTCAACGAGGCCGGTACGCCGGTCGTCGGCTCGTACGGCACCAGCCCGGTGATCAGCTACCCGTGAGACGAGCGCGGCCGGCCGGCGGGACCAGCCCGCCGGCCGCCGTCGCGTTCGCGTCCACCTCGCCGGCCGCCCCGTGCCGCCCGGCGGGCCCCGCGCCCGTCAGGCCGGAAGCTGCTCGGCGCGGGTGATGACCTGGTCGATCAGGCCGTACTCGCGGGCCTGCTCGGCGGTGAACCAGCGGTCCCGGTCCCAGTCGCTCTGGATCTCGTCCAGCGTGTGCCCGCTGTGCCGGGCGATCAGCTCCTGCATGGTCCGCTTCACGTGCAGCATGTTCTCCGCCTGGATGGTGATGTCGGCGGCGGTGCCACCCATCCCGCCCGACGGCTGGTGCATCATGATCCGCGAGTGGGGGAGCGCGAAGCGCTTGCCGGCCGCGCCGGCGCAGAGCAGGAACTGCCCCATCGAGCCGGCCATCCCGAGCGCCAGGGTTGCCACGTCGTTCTTGACGTACCGCATGGTGTCGTAGACCGCCATCCCGGCGCTGACCGAGCCGCCCGGCGAGTTGATGTAGAGGAAGATGTCCCGCTCCGGGTCCTCGGCGGCGAGGAGCAGGATCTGCGCGCAGATCTGGTTGGCCGAGGTGTCGGTGACCTCGGTGCCGAGGAAGATGATGCGCTCCTTGAGCAGCCGCTCGAAGACCTGGTCGCCGAAGGACGGCTGCCCGCCGTCCAACATCCAGATGCCGTACCCCATGACCTGACCACCCTCCGTGCCGCCGGTGGGCGACGGACCGCCCGGCAACCGGCGATCTCCAGCCTCCGGCCGACGGCGGCGCAGGGGCCAGCGCTTCTGCCGCCGGCAGATCCGCCGTGGGCAGAACCGGCCGGGCCTACGCGGCGGTCAGCCGCCGCCCGCCGGCCCGGGCCCGCCGCCGGGCCAGCGTGACCGAGGTACGCGGACGACGGCGCACGGCCGGTGGCGACGGGATCAGCCAGATCCGGGTGCCCGTCCCGAAGACCGCCGGCGACGCGTACCCGATCGCGGGACCGATGGGCGCCGGCCCGGTGGCCGACGGCCGCAGCGCCCCGCCGAGGAGCGGGACCGGGGTGCCGGGACGCCGGGTGACGTGCAGCCGCGGCCCGCCGCCGACCCGCAGCTGCGGGCCGCTGCGCGCGCCGCGCCCCGCCGGCGCCCGGTCCAGCCGGGCCAGCGTCAGCCCGGAGGTCACCGGCGCCCGCCGTTCCACCCGTCGCAGCTCGTCGCGGGCCTCCTCGAGCAGGTCGGAGAGGTGGATGCCGAGCGCCCGACAGATCGCCGCCAGCACCTCCGAGGAGGCCTCCTTGCGGCCGCGCTCCACCTCCGACAGGTACGGCAGCGACACCCCGGCCGCCTGGGCGACCTCGCGCAGCGTGCGGCCCTGCCGCAGCCGAACCCGGCGGAGCACCCCGCCGATCACCCGTCGCAGCAACGACATGCGGGCCTCCTCGCGGTCGTCGTCCCGACGCCCCCATCATGCCCCGTCCGGCCGCCCGGGAGGCAACCGCGACCCGAGCGGCCGACGAGCGACGTACCCGCTATCTTGTGCACGTGCAGGCGACGGTGGCGGGGCAGGGCCGACGGTGATCCATTTTCCGGCGCACCGACGGGCGCCGCTGCGCGCGCTCAGTCTGCGCCTGCTCGCGGCACTGGCCCTGGTCTGTGCCACCGTGGCGGTGGTCTGGCTGGACCGGGACGGCTACCACGACGGCAACAACGAGGGCGGGCTGACCCTCCTCGACTGCTTCTACTACGCGGTGGTCTCGCTCTCCACCACCGGCTACGGGGATGTCACCCCGGCCAGCCAGTCGGCACGGCTGGTCAACGTCCTGTTCGTCGCCCCGGCCCGGGTGCTCTTCCTGGTCATCCTGGTCGGCACCACCCTGGAAGTCCTGACCGACCAGTACCGGAACGGCCGGCGTCTGACCCGGTGGAGGAGGACCGTGAAGGACCACGTGATCATCTGCGGCTACGGCACCAAGGGCCGCAGTGCCGTCTCCGCGCTGCTGGAGAACGGGATGGACAAGTCGCGGATCGTGGTGGTGGAGCGCAGCGCTGCCGCGCTGCGGCAGGCCACCTCGGCCGGGCTGGTCACCATCGAGGGCTCGGCGACCCGCTCGGCGGTGCTGGAGGAGGCACACGTCCGGACGGCCAAGGCGGTGATCATCGCGACCGACAGCGACGACTCGTCGGTGATGGTGGCGCTCACCACCCGGCAGCTCACCGCCGGCCAGGTCCGGATCATCGCCGCGGTCCGCGAGGCGGAGAACGCGCCGCTGCTGAAGCAGAGCGGCGCGCACCACGTGATCGTCTCCTCGGCTACCGCCGGCCGGCTGCTCGGTCTCTCCACCTCCGCCCCGCCGCTGATCGACGTGGTGGAGGACCTGCTCACCCCGGGGCAGGGCATGGCGCTGGCCATGCGCTCGGCCGACCGCGACGAGGTGGGCCGGTCGCCGCGCGAGCTGGACTCGCTGGTCATCGCCCTGGTCCGGCGCGGTCGGGTGGTGACGCTCACCGACCGGGCCGGCGCGGAGATCGAGACCGGCGACATGATCGTGTACGTGCGCGACGACCGCCCCCAGACCACCACCGTCTGACCTCCGAACGCGAAAGGCGGCCGCCCCGGTCGGGACGGCCGCCTTCGGCATGGTCAGCGGATCACCTGATCGTCCAGGTGTCGCCGCTGGCGAGGAGGCCGGCGAGTTGCTGCTCCGGGGTCTGGTCGACCTTCGCCTTCGCGGTGGCGACCTGTTCCTGCACGACGCTGTCGTACGTGGGGCGGGTGACGGAGCGGAACACGCCGATGGGGGTGTTCCGCAGGTCCAGGCCGGGCAGTCGGGTCAGGGCGAAGGCGTAGGCGGGGTCGGTGACCGCCGCGTCGTGGACGACGATCTGGTCGGCCGGGGTGGTGGCGGTGTCGCGGACCTCCAGGCCGAAGCCGCCCGGCGGGTGGACGACACAGTGCTGGCCGTCCTTGCCGAACGTGATCGGCTGCCCGTGCTCGAGCCGGAGGAGGAAGTCGTCGCGGGTGGCCGGCTCCTTGAGCTGGTCGAAGGCGCCGTCGTTGAAGATGTTGCAGTTCTGGTAGATCTCCACGAACGCGGAGCCCTGGTGCTCGGCGGCGGCCCGCAGCACCGACTGCAGGTGCTTACGGTCGGAGTCGATGGTGCGGGCGACGAAGGTGGCTTCCGCGCCCAGCGCCAGGGACAGGGGGTTGAACGGGGCATCCGCCGAGCCGACCGGGGTCGACTTGGTGATCTTGCCGACCTCGGAGGTGGGCGAGTACTGCCCCTTGGTCAGGCCGTAGATCCGGTTGTTGAACAGCAGGATCTTGAGGTTGACGTTGCGGCGCAGGGCGTGGATGAGGTGGTTGCCGCCGATGGACAGGGCGTCGCCGTCGCCGGTGACGACCCAGACGGACAGGTCCGGCCGGGTGGCGGACAGGCCGGTGGCGATCGCCGGGGCGCGGCCGTGGATGGAGTGCATCCCGTAGGTGTTCATGTAGTACGGGAACCGCGACGAGCAGCCGATGCCGGAGATGAACACCATCCGCTCGCGGGGGATGTTCAGCTCCGGCATGAAGCCCTGGACGGCGGCGAGGATGGCGTAGTCGCCGCAGCCGGGGCACCAGCGGACTTCCTGGTCGGACTTGAAGTCCTTGGCGGTGAGCTTGAGGGCCACGGGCTCAGACATTCTTGCAGACCTCTTCCAGCATCGTCTCCAGCTCGGCGGCGGTGAACGGCAGGCCGCGGACCTGGTTGTAGCCGATCGCGTCGACCAGGTATCTGGCGCGGATCACGTGGGCGAGTTGGCCGAGGTTCATCTCGGGGATGACCACCCGGTCGTAGGCGGCCAGCACGTCGCCGAGGTTGGCCGGCATCGGGGCCAGGTGCCGCAGGTGGGCCTGCGCGACGGGCAGGCCGCGTTGGCGCAGGCTGCGGCAGGCCGCACCGATCGGCCCGTAGGTGGAACCCCAGCCCAGAACGAGCACCCGGGCGTCACCGTCGGGGTCCTCCACCTCCACGTCCGGCACCGGGATCGTCTCGATACGGGCCGCGCGGGTGCGGACCATGAAGTCGTGGTTGGCCGGATCGTAGGAGATGTCGCCGGTCTTGTCGGCCTTCTCCAGGCCGCCGATACGGTGCTCGAGACCGGGGGTGCCGGGGATCGCCCACGGCCGGGCCAGGGTCTGCGGGTCCCGCAGATACGGCAGGAACGTCACCCCGTCCTCGCCGTTGGGGGCGGTCGCGAAGTCCACCCGCAGGTCCGGCAGCGACTCCACGTCGGGCAGCAGCCACGGCTCGGAGCCGTTGGCCACGTAGTTGTCGGAGAGCAGGATCACCGGCGTGCGATACGTCAGCGCGATCCGCGCCGCCTCCAGCGCCGCGTAGAAGCAGTCCGCCGGGGAACGGGGGGCGATCACCGCGACGGGGGCCTCACCGTGCCGGCCGTACAGGGCCATGTTCAGGTCGGCCTGCTCGGTCTTGGTCGGCATGCCCGTCGACGGGCCGGCCCGCTGCACGTCCACGATCACCAGCGGCAGTTCCAACGCCACCGCCAGGGAGATCGTCTCCCCCTTGAGCGCCACGCCGGGGCCGCTGGTGGTGGTCACCCCCAGGGAGCCGCCGTAGGAGGCGCCCAACGCCGCGCCCACGGCGGCGATCTCGTCCTCGGCCTGCATCGTGACCACGCCGAAGCGCTTGTGCTTGCTCAACTCGTGCAGGATGTCCGACGCCGGCGTGATCGGATACGCGCCCAGGAACACCGGCAACCCCGACCGCACCCCCGCGGCCACCAGGCCCAGCGACAGCGCCTGGTTACCGGTGATGTTCCGGTAGGTGCCCGGCACCATCCGCGCCGGCTTCACCTCGTACCGGACGGAGAAGTCCTCCGTGGTCTCGCCGAAGTTCCAGCCGGCGCGGAAGGCGGCCACGTTCGCCGCGACCAGCTCCGGGCGGGCGGCGAACTTGCGCTCCAGGAATCGCAGCGTCGACTCGAACGGCCGCGAATACATCCAGGACAGCAGACCCAGCGCGAACATGTTCTTCGCCCGCTCCGCGTCCTTCTTCGACACGTCATGCCCGGCCAGCGCGCCGATCGTCATCGACGTCAACGCCACCGGGTGCACCACGTACCCGTCGAGCGAGTCGTCCTCCAACGGGCTGGACGTGTAGCCCACCTTGGTCAGGTTCCGCTTGGTGAACTCATCCGTGTTCACGATGATGTCCGCGCCCCGCGGCAGATCCACCAGGTTCGCCTTCAACGCAGCCGGATTCATCGCCACCAGCACGTTCGGCGCGTCGCCCGGGGTCAGAATGTCGTAGTCGGCGAAGTGCACCTGGAAACTCGACACACCCGGCAACGTGCCCGCGGGGGCCCGGATCTCCGCCGGGAAGTTCGGCAACGTCGAGATGTCGTTGCCCAGCTGGGCCGTCTCCGACGTGAACCGGTCACCGGTGAGCTGCATGCCGTCACCCGAGTCACCGGCAAACCGGATCACGACCCGGTCCAGTTGACGGATCTGCTTGGTCACGCCCGCACCTCGCTTCGCTCAGCGCCGTCCCAGGGGCGGCTGAACATGATGGTGACGCCGCCTTGCCCGGCCACGTGCCCTCCTAGACGCGCTGTTGCCGCCGGCCGTCCGTGGGTGGCCCGGCCCGCTCCATTTCTCACGTCAGAGCCTACGTCGGCCCCTTAGGGCAACCTTGGTCGAGGTCCGACGTATGGGACCCGACCAAGCCACTGTATGCCCGGATTTGGGGCGTTTAGTGCCGCTGCTCGTAATTCACATCACCGCAGGACCGGACACCGGCGGCACGGGTCACTCGGAGGTGACGGGACCGCCGGCCGGATCGGCCGCCGGCGCGTTCAGCCGGCGCCGCAGCGAGATGGTGGCCAGCACCAGAGCGAGCACCACCAGCAGCAGGGAGCCCGCGATCAGCGTGACCGCCAGCCGCTGCGACGAGTCGCGGCCGTCGCCGGCGGCGGCCCGCCCGACGGCCAGCACGCCCTGCGAGCCGGCCGGGGCCGGCACGGCGACCGGCGGCGTGGCCAGCGCGGCGGCGGCGCTGATCCGGAAGCTCATCCGCACCTGCCGGTCCCGCCCGTTGCCCGGGTCCAGTCGGCCGACGACCGTGCCGGACAGCGGCGCCCGCCGCTGGGCCTCCGCCGTGGCGGCCACCGGGAGCCGCAGGGTGGCGCTCTGCCCGGCCGGCACCCGGCCCAGGTCGCACCGGGTGCGGCCCGGGGCCGCCGCGCTGCACCCGGCCGGTGGATCGGTGACGCTCACCCCCTCGGGAAGGACCACGTCGACCCGGCCGGCGGCGCCGACCCTGCCGGTGTTGCCGAGGCGTACGTCGAGGGCGCTCGGGGTGCCGTTGATGTCGAAGAGCACCTCCTCGGCGCGAAGTGCGATGCCGGGATCGCTGGTCATCCGTACCCCCGGCCGGCCCCCGGCCGGGCCGCTCGAAGGCGGGGTCGCGACGGAGGGCGCGACGGTCGGGGGAGCGGGGGCGGCGGGCCCCGGTGCGCCGGTGGCGGGCGCCGGGCCGCCGGGGGCGGTGGTCGAGGCCGGCGGGGTCGGCGTCGTGGTCTTCGGGGGTGCGCTCGCCGTTGGTGGGGCCGTGGTCGGCTCCGTGGTGGTGGGGCCCACGGTCGGCGTCGTGTCCGTCGGGTCGGCGGCGGGCTCCGTCGCCGGGTCGGTGGCCGCCCGAACCACGCCGGTCACCGTCGGTGCGGCCGTCGCCCACGCGGGCCACCCCGTGACCGCCGCCGCGAGTCCGGCGGCCAGGACGGGCGCGAGCAGCACGGAGGTGCGTCGGTGCGCGACCGGCCGGGCGGTACGTACGCGGGGCATCTGTCCTCCGTGACGCAGTCGGTTCTCATTATTCGCCAACAGTTGCTGTGCGGCACTAGTCCCACACGAAAATGAATTTGTAACGTGTCCGGAACATCCGGAGGCCGGCCCGGTAGGCTGCCGACCGTGACCGGTTACCTCGGCTCGTACGCCACGCTCGGTCTCCTCCTGCTCGCCGCCCTCCTCTTCTTCGTTACGGCGTTCTCGGCCAATCGGCTGTTACGTCCTGGCCGTCCGGCCGATCCCTGGGGCAAGCGGGCCAGCTACGAGTGCGGCATCGACCCGGTCGGCGGCGACTGGGCGCAGATGCAGATCCGCTACTACGTCTACGCGTACCTGTACGTGCTCTTCGCGGTGGAGGCGGTCTTCCTCTTCCCCTGGGCGCTGGTCTTCGACCGGCCCGGGTTCGGCGTGACCACCGTGGTCGAGATGGCGGTCTTCGTCGGCGTGGTGGCGCTCGGCATCCTCTACGCCTGGCGCAAGAACATCCTTCGCTGGACCTGAGGACGGCTCCCAGGGCTCAGGCCAGGCCGCGGCGGGTCAGCGCCGGTGGCCGGTCCCCCTTGATCGAGGCGACCATGTCCAGCACCCGCCGGGTCTCGCGGACCTGGTGGGCCCGGAACACCCGGGCGCCCAGCCAGGCCGACACGGCGGTGGTGGCGAGCGTGCCCTCCAGCCGGTCCGGCACCGGCAGGTCCAGCGTCTCGCCGATGAAGTCCTTGTTCGACAGGGCGACCAGCAGCGGCCACCCGGTGTCGGTGAGTTCCCCCAGCCGCCGGGTGATCTCCAGCGAGTGCCGGGTGTTCTTGCCGAAGTCGTGCGCCGGGTCGATCAGGATCCCGTCCGGGCGTACGCCGAGGGCGACCGCGCGTTCGGCGAGCCCGGTCACCGTCGTGACCACGTCGGCCACCACGTCGTCGAACGCGGCCCGGTGCGGCCGGGTCCGCGGGGCGAGGCCGCCCGCGTGCGAGCAGACCAGCCCGGCACCCGTCTGCGCGGCCACCCGGGCCAGCGCGGGATCCGCCCCCGACCAGGTGTCGTTGAGCAGGTCGGCGCCGGCGGCCACCGCCTCCACCGCCACCTCGGCCCGCCAGGTGTCGATCGAGATGACCACCTCGGGGAAGGCGGCCCGGACCGCGGCGATGGTGTCCACCGTCCGCCGGAGTTCCTCGGCCACGTCGACCTCGTCGCCGGGCCCGGCCTTGACCCCGCCGATGTCGATGATCTCCGCGCCCTCGGTCACCGCCCGCTCCACCGCGCGCAGCGCGCTGTCGTGGGCGAAGGTGGCGCCCCGGTCGAAGAACGAGTCCGGTGTGCGATTGACGATCGCCATCACGACCAGCTCGCCCGGGGAGAACGTCCGCCCACCGAGCCGCAGCGCCCCGGCCATGCCCGCCTCCTGATCCCCGGTCGTCCGCCCGGCCGTCCCCGACGCTATCCGGTCCCGCTCCGGCCGGCCCGCCCGGTACGCCGAGGCAGCGAATCATGATCTGAGCGTGTGGAGGGCTCGCCCGATCCCGGCCCGCATGCCACGATTTCCCCATGGGTCAGGTTCTGCTCCTCTTGGTCGTCGCGCTGACCGTCGCGGCGGTGGTGTTCGGAGTGACGGTGCTGGTGTCCGGGCGCGATCCGGGCCTGACACCCGTCGAGCCGGACGGGTGGGCCGTGCCCCTGCCCGGCACCCGCCCGCTGCACGAGTCGGACGTCGCCGAGGTGCGCTTCGACACCGCGCTGCGCGGGTACCGGATGGCCCAGGTCGACCAGGCGATGCGGCGGGCCGCGTACGACATCGGCTACAAGTCCGAGCTGATCGGCGTGCTGGAGTCCGAGGTCGCCGCGCTCCGCGCGGGGCGGATCGAGGAGGCCGACGCGCTGCGCCGGACCAGGGAGCGGGCCGCCGGCAACGGCGATGCCCTGGCCGACCCGACGAGCCCGGCCGCCGATCGCCCGGCCGCCGATCGCCCGGCCGGCGCGACGCCCCCGACCGCCGACCCCGCTGCCGTCGAAGGCAGTGCCAGCGACCGCGCGGCCACCGGCCGCGGTGCCGACGACGACAGTGCCAGTGACCGCGGTGCCGGCGATCACCTGGGTGCCGAGGCGGGGGTGGCTGCCGCGCCGGCCGCAGCCGCCGTCGAGGACGAGACGGTGCCCGCCACGGACGTCCCGGCGCCGGCCGGCCCGCTCGCCCCGGTCGCCGCGCCCGTCGAGCCGGAGCAGGCCGACCGCCCCGTCTCCCTGCGCCCGCCGGCCGACGCCGGCTCCGCCGCCCCGGCCGCCACCGAGCCCGACGGACAGCAGGCCGGCGGCACCGGCCAGCAGGTGGCGGGCACCGGCCAACCGGCGGCCGGCAGGGTCGGTACCGCCGGCCCGGCCGGCGCTGCCACGGATGACGCCGACGTCGACGGTGACCGGGAGCGCGGCGGGGTGGTCCGGTCGGAGTCGGCGTGACGGGCCCGGAGGGCGACGGATTCGCCGAGGCGGCCCAGCCGGGCGCCGGAGAGGTCACCGCGGCGGTGATCGTCAACGCGCGGGCCGAGCGGGTCTTCGCGGCGCTGACCGACTGGGAGCGGCAGTCCGACTGGATCCCGCTCACCACTGTGCGGGTGGTGGAGGGGGACGGCGGCGAGGGGAGCCTGGTCGAGGCGGTCACCACGCTCGGACCGGCCGTGCTGCGGGACGAGATGCGGGTGGTCCGGGTGGACGCCCCGTACGAGGTCGGGGTGGTGCACTGCGGCAAGCTGCTGCGCGGCCCGGGCGTGCTGCGCTGCACGCCGGTGGAGCGGGACCGGACCCAGGTGGTCTGGCACGAGTGGTTCCACCTGCCCGCCGGGACCGCCGGCCGGGTCGCCCGGCCGGTGCTCTGGCCCGGCTCGAAGCTCGGTCTCACCCAGGCGTTGAAGCGGTTCGCCCGGCTGGTGGAGCAGGGTCGGCTGCCCTGACCGGCGGGCCCGGCCCGGTGTCGGTGGCTTGGCCTACCGTGTACGCCGTGACTGACCTGGTGACGGGCACCGACGGGCTGCCCCGCTGCGCCTGGGGGGCGAGCACCCCGGACTACGCCGTCTACCACGACCGGGAGTGGGGCCGGCCGCTGCGCGGCGACGACGCGCTCTACGAGCGGCTGACCCTGGAGGCGTTCCAGTCCGGCCTGTCCTGGCTGACCATCCTGCGCAAGCGCCCGGCCTTCCGGCTCGCCTTCGACGAGTTCCGGATCGAGAAGGTCGCCGGCTACGGCGAGGCCGACGTCGCCCGGCTGCTCGCCGACGCGGGGATCGTGCGCAACCGGGCCAAGGTCGAGGCGGCCGTCGCCAACGCCCGGGCCGCCCTGGCGCTCCCCGACGGCCTCTCCGCGCTGCTCTGGTCGTACGCGCCGCCGCCCCGGCCGGCCCGGCCGCGGTCGTTCGCGGAGGTGCCGGCGCTCACCCCGGAGTCCACCGCGCTGGCCAAGGCGCTCAAGAAGCGTGGCTTCCGGTTCGTCGGCCCCACCACGGCGTACGCGCTGATGCAGGCCACCGGGATGGTGGACGACCACCTCGCCGGCTGCCACGTCGCCGTCGAGCCGGCTCGGGCGTGACCCGGGCGGCGTCCGGCGGACGTGGCGGGACCGGCACCGGCCGGGCGTGATGGGATTGCCCCATGACCGACACCGAGCTCCGTACGAGCGGGACGAGCGAGAGCACCTCGTCCGGCGCCTGGGCGGTGCTGCTGCCCGCCGAGCGGTACGAGGCCGAGCGGCTGGTGCACCACGACACGCTGGAGCTGACCGGGCTGGACGGCGTGGCCCGGCCCCGGCCGGGTGACCGGGTCGCGGTGCTGGTCGGCGAGCCGCTGCGGCTGGTGGCCCTCGGCCGGGTCGCCCTGGCCACCGCGGAGACCCGGGAGGATCCGGACGACCCGCAGTCCGAGGCGGGCCCGGGGGCGCTGGTGGTGACGTACACCCGGCGGGTGCTCGACGAGCCGGTGCCGGTCGACGGCCTGGCCCTGGACGGACCGGTGACCGGGCTCGACCCGGCGGTGTGGCGGGAGTTGGCCGACCGGGTCGGCCCGCCCCCGGCCCGCCGGTCCTGGCTGGTCAGCCTCGACCTGCCGATCGAGGCGGCCTCGCCCGCCGAGGCGGTCCGCCTCTTCTGGTCGTACGTGCAGGAGCTGGGCCCCCGGGAGCTGCCCGCCTTCGTCTCACCCAGCGGCGACGAGCTGGCCATGCAGGCGTTCGTGCTCGGCGCCGAGGCCAACCAGGATCCGGAAGAGGACGACTGACCCCTGGCGGCCCGGTTACCGTGCCCGGGAGGGCCGGCGACGGCCGGCGGCGCGAGGGGGGCGGATGCGGTTCGAGGACAAGGTCGCGTTCATCACCGGCGGGGCGTCCGGGCTCGGTGCGGCGACTGCCCGACGGTTCGCGGCCGAGGGTGCCAAGGTGGTGATCGCCGACATCGACGCCGAGGCCGCCGAGCGGACGGCCGCGGACCTGCCCGACGCGTACGCGGTGACCGTGGACACCGGCGAGGCCGCCTCCGTCGAGCAGGGCATCGGCGACGCCGTGCGGCGGTACGGCCGGATCGATGTGATCTTCAACAATGCCGGCATCGACGGTCAGCAGCAGCCGTTGCACGAGATGGATCTGGCGAACTGGGAGCGGGTCCGCCGGGTCAACGGCGACGGGATGTTCTTCGTCCTCCGCTACGGCATCGCGGCCATGCTCCAGGGCGGCGGGGGCGCGATCGTCAACACCTCGTCGACGACCGCGCTGGCCGCGCAGGAGAACATCTCCCCGTACACCTTCACCAAGGCCGGCATCGTCGGCCTGACCCGTTCGGCGGCGATCGAGTACGCGGCGCGCGGCATCCGGGTCAACGCGGTCGCCCCGACCGTGGTGATGACCCCGCTGGTGGAGCACTTCATCGACAGCGCCCCCGACCCCGCGCAGATGCGCCGGCAGATGGCGGCGTTCAACCCGAAGCCCGGCATCCCCACCCCGGACGACGTCGCCGGCGTGGTGCTCTTCCTCGCCTCGGACGACGCCGCCTGGATCACCGGGCACACCATCCCGATCGACGGTGGCTACGTCGCCCGCTGAGGCCCGGCGGGACGGCGGCGGTCAGCGGCCCTCGAACGTGGGTCGCTGCTTGTTGACGAAGGCGAGCGTGGCCGCCTTGTGGTCGGCGGTGGCGCCGCAGATCGACTGCGCCTGCGCCTCGGCGGCGAGCGCGTCGGCGAGGGTGCCGGCGTCGGCGATGGAGAGCTGGCGCTTGATCGCCCCGTACGCCACGGTCGGGCCGGCGGCGAGCCGGGCGGCCAGCTCCTGCGCGGTCGGCAGCACCTTCTCGTCGTCGTCGACCAGGCGGGTGAGCAGCCCGAGGCGGCCGGCCTCCTCGGCGCCCACCGGTTCGGCGAGCATCAGCAGTTCGACGGCCTTGGCGTGGCCGACCAGCCGGGGCAGCGTCCAGGAGGCGCCGGTGTCGGCGGCGAGCCCGACCCCGGCGAAGGCCATCAGGAACTTCGTCTTCGGTCCGCCGATCCGGAAGTCGGCGAGGAACGCCAGCGAGGCGCCGGCCCCGGCGGCCATGCCCCGGACCGCGGCGACCACCGGCTTGGGCAGGTTGGCCAGCCGGGCCGCGATCGGGTTGTAGTGGGCCCGTACGGTGGCCAGCGGGTCCTGGCCCCCGGACTCGAGCGTCTGCACGTGCTCCCGCAGGTCCTGCCCGGCGCTGAACGAGCCGCCCGCGCCGGCCAGCACGATCGCCCGGCAGGACTTGTCGGTCTCCAGCTCGGTCAGGGTGTCGCGGAGCGCCTCCTTGAGCGCGACGTCGAGCGAGTTCATCGCCGTCGGGCGGTTGAGCGTCAAGGTGACGACCGCGTCGGTGCGGTCGACGAGCAGCGGCTCGGTCACGTTCTAACGACCCTTCTGTCGGGCGAGGCGGTTGTTGGCGTCGAGGCACTGCTCGACGTACCGGTCGGCGGCCGGCCGGAGCCGGGCCGCGTGCCGGTCGAAGAAACCAGCCGCGCTGGTGCCCGGCCAGCGCTCGGGGAGCAGCGCCGGAGGCAGCTGCGGGTCCCGGAAGAGGAAGGTACGCCACGCGTGCACGAGCCGGAACCGGGCCGCGTACGCGTCCTCGTCGCTGCTGCGCACGGTGACCCCGGACAGGAGCGGCTTCTGCTCGGCGACGAACCGCTCGTACGCCCGGCCGATCTCGGCCAGGTCCCAGGCGCGGCGGACCACCCCCATCGCGCCGGGGGTGCCGGCCGCGTGGGCGGCGGTGAACCGCTCGTAGCGCACGCCCGCCTCGGCGAGCAGGACGTCGACCTCCTCGCCGGGGCGGGTCGCCACCCAGGTGCAGTCGTCGAGCGTGCCGTATCCGAGGTAGGTCAGGTTGGCGGCGAGCCGCTGCCGGTCCCGCCGGTTGACGGGCGCCTCCAGCACCAGCAGGTCGAACCGGCCGTCCCAGCTGTGCCGGCCGGTCCGGTAGATCCGCGCCGCCGCCTCGTCGAGGCGCCGGCCCGCCTTGGGAGTGATTGAATACCCCGGCCCGGACGCGAGCCGGAGCGGTTCGAGCCAGCCCTGCCGGACCATCCGGGAAACCGCGGTGCGCACCGCCGGAGGAGCGATCCCCAGCGGCGCCAGCAGCTTGACCAGGGCGGCGACGGGTGCCCGGCCGCCCCTGGTCCGGAGGTGGTCGCCATACAGGTCGAAGAGTGCCGACCGTGCCTGCATGACCGCACATTGTGACAGGCGTACTCAAGATATGCTAGGTGCTGTTACATCAATGCTGCTTCGGTTTGGGTCCGGCGGTGTTCATCAGGGAAAATCGTTGGTCGACGCCCCCGCGGTGGTTGCGGGTGGTTATGGCGAAGTGGCTGTGGGGCAACCCACCGACCCTGGTGTAGGTCTGAGGGGAGACAACATGGCGGCGATGAAGCCGCGGACGGGCGACGGTCCGCTGGAAGTCACCAAGGAGGGCCGGGGCATCGTCATGCGGGTCCCGCTGGAGGGTGGTGGCCGGCTCGTCGTCGAGATGACTCCCGACGAGGCCACCGCGCTGGGTGACGCGCTGAAGGCGGCCGCCGGCTGATCGAGGAGCGGTCCGCGCGGCGCGCGTCGCGCGAACGTTTCGTCGGTCCCTGAGCCACCGGCACCGCCGGTGGCTCAGGGGCTTCGTCGGCTCAAGAGCGGCGAAAAGTCCCGCTCTGAGAACTTTCTTCGGAGGTACGGTCCAGCGTGCTGGCCATTCATCTGGTGAGCGAGCCCGTGCGGCTCGACACCCTCGTCCTGCCCGTTCGTCCCGAAGGGCCGGACGCGCCGGCCGCCCTGGTCGCGACCGCCTCGCCGCCCGCCGACGACGTCCGGGCCGAGGTCGCCGCCCTGCTCCCCGTCGCCCGGCTGGCCGGCGACGCCGGCGAGCTCCGGGAACACCTGCGCCCCGCCGGCACGCCGGCACGACTGATCCTGCTCGGCATCGGCGCGGGCGACGAACACGCGTGGCGGAGCGCGGGCGCGGCGCTGGCCCGGGCCGCCAAAAATGAGACGTGCGTCACAGTCGCGCTGCCGGCCGGCGACCCGGCGGCGCTCCGCGGTCTGGTCGAGGGCCTGCTGCTGGGGTCGTACCGGTTCCGGCTCACCGAGGCCGGCGGTACGCCCGCGTTGGCCGAGGTGGACGTGGTGGTGGGCGACCCGGAGGCGCTCGCCCCGACCCTGGCGACGGCCCGGACCACGGCGGAGATGACCCGGCTGGCCCGCGACCTGACCAACACCCCCTCGTCGACCAAGAACCCGGCCTGGTTCGCCGCTCAGCTCGAGGCCGCCGTGGCCGACCACCCCGACCTGCACCTGCGGGTACGCGAGCCGGCCGAACTCGCCGACGAGGGCTTCGGCGGCATCCTCGCCGTCGGTGGGGGCTCGGCCAGCGGTCCCCGCCTGGTCGAGCTGGACTGGCGGCCGGCGGACGCGCGGACCCACGTGGTGCTGGTCGGCAAGGGAATCACCTTCGACACCGGTGGCATCTCCATCAAGCCGGTGCCGGCGATGAAGCTGATGCGCAAGGACATGGCCGGCGCCGCCGCGGTGGTCGCGGCGACCCTGGGCGCCGCCGCGCTGCGGCTGCCGGTGCGGGTCACCGCGCTCGCTCCGCTGGCCGAGAACATGGTCAGCGGCTCGGCGTTCCGCCCCGGCGACGTCGTCCGCCACTACGGCGGCCTGACCAGCGAGAGCACCAACTCCGACGCCGAGGGCCGGCTGGTGCTCGCCGACGCGATGGCGTACGCGGAGCGCGAGCTACGGCCCGACCTGCTGGTCGACCTGGCCACCCTGACCGGTGCCAACGCGGTGGCGTTGGGCAAGCGGCACGGCGCGCTCTACAGCGAGAACGACGAACTCGCGACCGACCTGCTGACCGCGATCGAGGCGGCCGGCGAGCGGGCCTGGCGGATGCCGCTGCCCGCCGACTACGTCGAGTACCTGGGCAGCGAGGTGGCCGACCTGCACAGCTCCCCGGACCGGGGCGCCGGCTCGGTGGTCGCCGCGCTCTTCCTCCGCGAGTTCACCGGTGAGCTGCGCGACCGCTGGGTGCACGTGGACATGTCCGCCCCCTCGTGGTCGGAGGACGAGCACGCCGAGCTGACCCGGGGCGCCACCGGCTGGGGCGTACGCGGGCTGCTGCGCTGGCTGGCGACGCTGGGCTGACCGGCGTCCGGACCCGGCGCCCGGCCTGCCTGGGCGCTGGGCCCGTGCGCTCGCACCCCACGCCGACAGCGGCCGGCGCGGATCAGCTCTTCACGGCGGCGAGCAGGCCGTGCCCGACCGGCAGCAGCGCGGGGATCCAGTGCTCCGACTCCCGGACCGCCTTGATGGCCTCCCGGACGGTGACCGTCTCCGCGTCGCGCGCGGCCGGGTCGCCGATCCGGCCGTCGGCGAGGGCACCGTTGAGCGCGAGCACCCCGCCGGGCCGCAGCAGCCGCAGCGCGGCGTCCACGCAGGCGGTGAAGCCGGTCGCCTCCGCGTCGACGAAGACCAGGTCGTAGGCACCGTCCGCGAGCCGCGGCAGCACGTCGAGGGCCCGCCCGGTGATGATCCGGGCACGCCCCGGCGGAAAGCCCGCCTCCACGAAGATCCGCCGGGCGATCCGCTGGTGCTCCACCTCCACGTCGATGGTGGTGAGCACCCCGTCGGGGCGCATGCCGCGCAGCAGCCAGACACCGCTGACCCCGGTGCCGGTGCCGATCTCCACCACGGCGCGGGCGTTCCCGGCGGCGGCGAGCAGCCGCAGCGCCGCTCCGGCCCCCGGGGTCACCGCGTCCACACCCACCTCCCGGGCGAGGCTGCGGGCCGTGCGCAGCACGAGATCCTCGGTGACGTACGACTCGGCGAACTGGAGCGCCTGGGCCGTCGAGTTGCCGGAACTGGCGACCGTGGCGATGGGACACCTCCGGGCGGCGGGAGTGGTGCGAGGGGCTGTTGCGGTATGAAGCCTAGAGGCGGGCCGCGAGGGGCGCAGCCGCGAGTCGGCCGCGGTGACGATCACGGCGGGCAACCCCTGACTCCACTCCGGGCATCCGTGCAATCCTGGACGGTGTCCCGTGTGGCACGGTCGGCCGGCACCGCCGGCCCCCGGCGCGGGACGCGCGGGACGGACTGGGAGGCACCGACGTGACCGACGGCTGGGACTGGCGCCAGTCCGGCGGGACCTCGGCACCGGCGGGAGGGCCGGCGCCCGGGAGCCCGCCCCAGGGTCCTCCGGGCACCCAGGGCGCCGGGCGCGGCACGACCTCGCCCTGGAGCCCGACCCAGGGCCCTCCGGGGGCCCAGGGCGCCGGGAGCGGCCTGGCCTCGCCCTGGTGGTCCGACGCGCTCGCCGATCCGTGGCGCGATCCGTACGCGCCGGCCGCGGTCGTGGTTCCCGCCGCCCCGCTCGGCGCCGGCAGCCAACCCGAACCGGTCAGCGACCCGGACGCGCCGAGCCGGCCCGGGCTCCGGCAGGTCGTGCTGGTCTCGCTGATCACCGCTCTGCTCGCCGGCTCGCTCGGCAGCGCCCTGACGTACGCCTTCCTGCGCGGCGGCACCGGCGTGCCCAGCCTCGGCGCGCAGTCGGCGGAGGCCCCGGCGCTCGCCCAGCGGAAGCCCGAGTCACTGGCCGGCGTCGCCGAGAAGGTGCTGCCCAGCGTGGTGACCCTGCGGGTGGCCAGCCTGGGCGGTGTCAGCGAGGGCTCGGGCTTCGTGGTCAGTGCCGACGGGCACATCGTCACCAACGACCACGTGGTCACCGGCGGCACCGGCAAGGCCACGGTGATCTTCAACGACGGCAGTTCAGCCCCGGGAACCGTGGTCGGCCAGGACCCGGAGTCGGACCTGGCCGTCGTCAAGGTGACGCGTACCGGGCTGAAGCCGGTCGAGTTCGGCGACTCGGACGCGCTCGCCGTCGGTGACCCGGTGCTCGCCGTCGGCTCGCCGCTCTCGCTGGCCAACACCGTCACCGCCGGCATCGTCAGCGCCCTGGACCGGACGATGCAGGCCGGCGAACCGGGCGGCCCGACGCGCTACTACGCGGCGATCCAGACCGACGCCGCGGTCAACCACGGCAACTCCGGCGGCCCGCTGGTCGACGGCGCCGGGCGGGTGGTCGGGGTGAACTCCACGATCAAGTCGCTGGTGGCCGACGGGCAGGAGGCCGGCAACATCGGGCTCGCCTTCGCCATCCCGATCAACCAGGCGAAGCGGATCACCCAGGACATCATCGGCACCGGCAAGGCCCGGCGTACGGTGATCGGCGCCCAAGTGGGCGGCACCGGCGTGACGGGCGGGGGCGTACGCCTCAACGCCGTCGAGCCGTCCGGGCCGGCGGCGGCCGCCGGGCTGCGCGCCGGGGACGTGGTGCTCCGGCTCAACAGGCACCCGATGCACGACCCCACCGATCTGGTGGCGCTGGTCCGCAAGTACGCCCCCGGCTCGGTGGTGACGGTGGAGTACCGGCGGGGCACGAACCGGCAGAACGCCTCGGTGACGCTGGCCGCAGACGCGAAGTGAGCAGCCGTCACCCCCTCCCGGTCAGCACCCTGACGTGCGTAGTCTTGCCCTGGGCACGGACGAGGAGGCCGGAGTGTTCGAAAACCTGAACTGGTGGGAGATCGGCGCGCTGCTGCTCCTGGCGCTGCTGATCTTCGGGGACCGGCTGCCCACCGTGATCAGCGACGGGCTCCGGATGGTCCGCAACCTGCGCAACATGGCCCGCAACGCCACCGGCGACCTGAGCCGTGAGCTGGGCACCGACATCCAGCTGGAGGACCTGCACCCGAAGGCGTTCATCCGCAAGCACCTGCTCAGCGAGGAGGACGAGCAGGCCCTCCGGAAGCCGCTGCAGAGCATGTACGACGACCTGCGCTCGGACGTCACCGGCGTGCACGACGACCTGAAGCAGGTCGCCAAGGCGGCCGACCTGCGGAGCACCCGCCCCACCACCGCCACCGGCGGCACCTCGTCCCCCGCCCCCGCCCCCCGCCCCAGCTTCGACGACGCCACCTGACCGGCGCTCCGGCCAGGGCAGCGCGGACCTTGACGGGCGCGCGAGCCCCGGGTCAGCGGGCGGCGGGCTTGAGGCCGAGGGGCTTGCCGAGGAGGGACTCGCGCCGGACGGCGAGGCGGTCGGCGACCTCGGACAGCGCCCTGGCCGCCGGGGCGTCCGGCTGGGCCAGCACGATCGGGGTGCCGGCGTCGCCGCCCTCGCGGACCCGGGTGT
Source organism: Micromonospora sp. NPDC007271 (assembly GCF_040634005.1). Classification (NCBI taxonomy): domain Bacteria; kingdom Bacillati; phylum Actinomycetota; class Actinomycetes; order Micromonosporales; family Micromonosporaceae; genus Micromonospora; species Micromonospora sp. NPDC007271. The sequence continues at coordinate 40,199 of NZ_JBEYER010000029.1, read as the reverse complement.
CCAGCGGGATCTGCCCCAGCACCGGCACCTGCGCGCCGATGGTCCGGGTCAGCGACTCGGCGACCGCCTCGCCACCGCCGGCCCCGAAGACCTCCATCCGGGAGCCGTCCGGCAGCTCCAGCCAGGACATGTTCTCGATCACACCGACCACCCGCTGGTGGGTCTGCAGCGCGATCGCGCCGGCCCGCTCGGCCACCTCGGCGGCGGCGGCCTGCGGCGTGGTGACGACCAGGATCTCCGCGTTCGGCAGGAGCTGGGCCACCGAGATCGCGATGTCGCCGGTGCCCGGGGGCAGGTCGAGCAGGAGTACGTCCAGGTCGCCCCAGTAGACGTCGGCGAGGAACTGCTGCAACGCCCGGTGCAGCATCGGACCGCGCCAGACGACGGCCGCGTTGCCCGGGGTGAACATGCCGATCGAGATGACCTTCACGCCGTGCGCCTGCGGCGGCATGATCATGTCCTCGACCCGGGTCGGTGCGCCCTCGGCCCCGAGCATCCGGGGCACCGAGTGGCCGTAGATGTCCGCGTCGACCACACCGACCGAGAGGCCGCGCGCGGCCAGCGCGGCGGCCAGGTTGACCGTGACGCTCGACTTGCCGACGCCGCCCTTGCCGCTGGCGACCGCGTACACCCGGGTGCGGGATCCGGGCTGGGCGAAGGGGATCACCGGCTCCTGGCCGCCGCCCCCGCGCAGCTTGGACTGCAGCTGCTGGCGCTGCTCCGGGCTCATCACACCGAACTCGATCTCGACACCGGTCACCCCGGGCACCGCGGCCACGGCGGCGGTGATGTCGGCACGCAGCTTGTCCTTCAGCGGGCAGCCGGCCACGGTGAGCAGCAGCTCGACCCGGACGACGCCGTCGTCGCCGACCTCGGCGGAACGGACCATGCCGAGTTCGGTGATCGGCCGACGGATCTCCGGGTCGTTGACGGTGGCCAGGGCGGCCTGGACGGCGTCGGAGACGGTGCTGACGGGTGCTGACATGCCCGCAATGCTACGTCGGTGACCATCGGTGACCGCCGCTGGCGGGGCCGGTGTGAGCGATTCGATGGCCCCGGCCGGGACCGGCTCAGTCGCCGTCCAGCTCGTCGCGGGGCTCGTCGAGCGGGTCGGCGCCCACCAGCCGCCGCCCGGTCTCGCGCTCCCGTTCCCGCTCCTGCTGCCGGAGCTCCCGTCGCTGCCGGCGCTGTGCCGCCTCGTCCAGTTCCTCGGCCAGCCGGGCCAGCTCGGAGCGGACGAAGTCCCGGGTGGCCACCTCGCCCATCGCGATGCGCAGCGCGGCGATCTCCCGGGCCAGGTACTCGGTGTCGGCCTTCTGCATCGTCGCCCGCCGCCGGTCCTCCTCCAGCGCGATGCGGTCCCGGTCCGACTGCCGGTTCTGCGCCAGCAGGATCAGCGGGGCCGCGTACGACGCCTGGATGGAGAGGATCAGGGTGAGGAAGGTGAAGGTGTACGGGTCGAAGCGCCAGCTCGGCGGGGCGAGGGTGTTCCAGGCGAACCACGCGCCGATGACCAACGTCATGTAGACGATGAAGTTCGCCGTGCCCATGCTCCGCGCGATCCCCTCGGACCACCGGCCGAAGGTCTCCTGGTCGACCCGGGGCAGCCGGAGGCCCCGGGGGACCCGCGGCTGGTCCAGCCGTTCCGTACGCCGCTGCTCAGCCATCGGATCCGCCCAGCGGCTCCTCGACGGTCACGGGCACGGCGCGCATCGCCTCCCGGCTCCGCCAGTCGCGCGGCAGCGAGTGGTCCAGTACGTCGTCCACGGTCACCGCCCCGACCAGCCGGTTGTTGCGGTCCACCACCGGCATGGCGACCAGGTCGTAGGTGGCCATCCGGCGGGTGATCTCGGGCAGCGGGGTGGCCGGCCGGAGCGGGTCGATGTCGTTGACCACCACCCCGCCCAGTAGGTCGGCCGGGGGCTCGCGGAGCAGCCGCTGGAAGTGGACCATGCCCAGGTAACGCCCGGTCGGCGTGGTCAGCGGGGACCGGGCCACGAAGACCTGCGCCGCCACGGCGGGGGAGAGCTGCGGCTCGCGGATGCGGGCCAGCGCCTCGGCCACCGTGGCGTCCGGCGGCAGGATCACCGGCTCGGAGGTCATCACGCTGCCGGCGGTGCCGGAGGCGTAGTGGAGGAGCTGGCGTACCGGGTCGGCCTCGTCCGGCTCCATGAGGTCGAGCAGCACGTCCTGCTCGGGCGGGGGCAGCTCGTGGAGCAGGTCGGCGGCGTCGTCCGGGTCCATCTCCTCCAGCACGTCGGCGGCGCGTTCCCGGCCCAGCGCGGCCAGGATCTCCACCTGGTCGCGCTCGGGCAGCTCGCTGAGCACGTCGGCGAGGCGCTCGTCGTCCAGCGCCGCCGCCACCTCGTTGCGCCGGGCGTCGGGCAGGTCCTGCAACGCGTTGGCCAGGTCGGCCGGGCGCATGTCCTCGAGTACGGCGAGCAGGTTGGCCGTACCCCGGTTGTCGCCGACCCCGCCGAGGCCGCCCACCCGGTCCCACTCGATCTGGTGCAGGTGACCGCGGCGGGTGAGCCGGCCGGTCTGCTCGCGGACGGCGACCCGGGTCAGCGTCCACTCGCCGGTACGGCCGCACTCCATGGCCACGTCGACCACCGAGCCGGGCTGCCCGCCCTCCAGCTGGACCCGGCGGTCCAGCAGCTCGGCGAGCACGAGCAGTTCGTTGGGGCGTTTCTCGAACCGGCGCAGGTTGAGGGTGCCGCTGCCGAGCACGACCGCGTCGGGGTCGATCGAGGTGATCCGGTTGATGGAGAGGAAGATCCGCCGCCGCATCGGCATCTCGGCCACCAACCCCACCACCTCGGGCGGGTGCGGGTTGGGCCGGATCCGGGCGACGGCGTCGCGGACCCGGCCCACCTGGTCGCCGTTCGGGTCGAAAACGGCGACTCCGGCGAGTCGAGCGATGTAGACCCGGTTCGGCGTGCTCACGGCACCAGCCTAAGGGCCTAGTGTTTATCAACATGTCGACCTTGGCCTACGAGATCGTGGACGTCTTCACCGACCGCCCGTTCGCCGGCAACCCGCTGGCCGTGGTGTTCGGCGCCGAAGGGCTGGCCACCGAGCAGATGCAGGCGCTCGCGCTGGAGTTCAACCTGTCGGAGACGGTGTTCGTGCTGCCGCCGACACAGGTGGGCGCGACGTACCGGGCACGGATCTTCACCCCGGCCGAGGAGCTGCCGTTCGCCGGGCACCCGAGCGTGGGCGCCGCGGTGACCGCCAGCCGACGTGGGATGTTCGATGTGGGCACGGTCAGCCAGGAGTGCGGCGCCGGGGTACTGCCGATCGAGGTGACCGGGACCGGGGCGACCCTCACCGGCGGGACGCCCACCCTCGGTCCGGAACTCGACCCGGAGCCACTGCTGGAGATGGCCGGTCTCAGCGCCGCTGACCACGTCGGGCCGGCGCCCCGGGTCGCCGGCTGCGGTCTGGAGTTCCCGTACCTTCCGGTACGCCCCGACGCGGTGGCCCGCGCCAAGGTGAACCCGGCGGCGGCGGAGCGGTACGGCGTGGAGCACGTCAGCGTCTTCTCCTGGGACGCCGAGAGGCGCACCGCGCACGCCCGGGTCTTCGTGCCAGGGCTCGGCGTGCCGGAGGACCCGGCGACCGGCTCGGCCGCCCTCGGCCTCGGCGTCTGGCTGGTCGCCAGCGGGCTGCTGCCCGGCGAGGGCCGCTCGGAGTACGCGGTGCGCCAGGGCATCGAGATCAACCGGCCGTCCTCGCTGGCCTGCACGGTGACCGCGGCCGGCGGAGCCGCCCTCGGCGCCACGGTCTCCGGCCAGGTGATGCCGGTCGCCCGCGGCGAGATCGCCGTGCCACCCTTCCTGGGCTGACCGGAAAGGAAGGGCCCCTTCTTAACGCCTGACGTAGCGCAGGGGCCCCTTGTTAACAGCCGCGCCGACGCCGGCGGGGCGGCCGACGGTCTCCGGGCGACGCGAGAGGATACCGGGGTGAGCGAGGACGAGCGATCCACCAGCCCACTGGTGGACGAGGCGGTGAAGAAGGCCGCCGTGGCGTGGGTGTCGGTGGCCGGCGGGCCGGCGTACGCGTTGTGGTGCCTGCCGCTCGACGGCGCGCTCCTGGTGGTGAGCGGTCCGGGTGAGCAGTCCGCCCCCGGGCTCGCCGAGGCGGACACGGCCGAGGTGACCCTGCGCGGCGACCACGGCGGCCGGATCGTCACCTGGCCGGCCCGGGTGGCCCGGCTGCGGCCGGGTACCGAGGAGTGGGAGGCCGCCGCGCCGCTGGTCGCGGCGAAGCGGCTCAACGCGCCCGGCCCCGCCGCCGAGCTGATGCGCCGCTGGGCCACCGAGGGCTGCGCGGTGAACCGGCTCACCCTGGCGGGCACCCCGGTCGCCGGTGCCGAGCTGCCGGCCGGCTCGCTGGCCGAGCGGCCCCGGGAGGCCCCGGTGGTCCGGGCCACCCGGGCACCGTTCCGGCTGCACAAGGTCCGCCGCCGCTGACCACCCGGGCCACCCGGGCGCCCGTCCGCCGCCGCTGACCACCCACCCCAGCCCGCCTCGTCCCCCGGCTCCTGGAACGGCGGTGAGAAGGGAACCCTTCTCTACCGAAAGCGTTAACAAGGGACCCTTCCTTCCGGTCAGGCGTAGGCGGCGGCCACCTCGGCCAGCGAGGCGAACACCGGGCCGTGCCAGGACCGGTCGGCGTTGAAGACCATGTGGTCGACCAGATCCGGGGCGGCCAGCCGGACCGCCGTCATGCCGGCCCGTTCCGCGCCGGTGAGTTCCTGGCTGCCCCCGTCGCCCACGTAGAGGCAGTCGGCCGGGGTGAGGCCGAGCCGGTGGCAGGCGGCCCAGTACAGCGCCGGGTCGGGCTTGCAGCACCCCAGCTGCACCGAGAAGACGCGTACGTCGAGCAGCGGCGCGATCGCCAGTTGGGGCAGGAACGCCGGCAGCTCGTGGGTGCAGTCGCTGATCAGCCCGGTGCGTACGCCCCGCTGGCGCAGGGCGGCCAGCACCGGCACCGCCTCCGCCCGGAGGCGGGTGTCGGCGAGTACGGCGTGCTGGCGTGAGGCGACGGCGGCGCGTACCGCCCGCTGCGAGGGGCGGACCCCGGCCTGCTCGCAGACCCAGCGCAGGGTTGCCTCGGCGTCGCCGAGCCGGCCGCTGGCGCGCTGGTAGTAGGTGCGGTCGAGCACGTCGATCAGCGTGTCGGGTGGGCAGCCGAGCGACTCGGCGATGGCCCGGTGGGCGGCGCCACGCTGGACGCCGTAGGTGAGCGTGCCGAAGAAGTCGAACAGCATCGCCTGGTAGCTGGGCATGGGGGAGTGCCTCCGGACGTCGAGGGGAGGGGTCGCCGGGACGCGCATGATCGTAACGGAGCGTTGACGGTCGGTGGTGCCCGCTGTTCGTGTGAGGATTGCTGCCCGTGTCCTCCGTTCCGTACCGCCCGCCGGTCGACGCGCTGACCCTGAGCGCGCTCGCGCTGGCCGTCACCGCGGTCTCGTCGTCCGCCCCGCTGGTCGCGTTCGCCGCCGCGCCGGCCCTCGCCGTCGCCTTCTGGCGGAACCTGCTCTCGCTGGCCGTGCTCGGCCCGGTCTCGCTGGCCCGGCGGCGGGCCGAGTTCCGGGCGCTGACCGTGGGCGCCGGCCGGCGGGAGGGGCTGTACTGCGTACTCTCCGGGGTGGCGCTGGCCGCCCACTTCGCCACCTGGATGCCGAGCGCGAAGCTCACCACGGTCGCCGCGGCCACCGCGCTGGTCGCCACCCAGCCGGTCTGGCAGGGGCTGATCGCCCGCTGGCAGGGGCGGCGGCTGCCGCCGGCGGTCTGGGCCGGGATCGGGGTGGCCGTGCTCGGCGCGGTGCTGGCCACCGGCGCGGACGTCACCGTCTCTGGCCGGGCCTTCGCCGGTGACCTGCTCGCCGTCGCGGGCGGCCTCTTCGCCGCCGTCTACACCGCCTTCGGCGAACGCGCCCGCACCACCATCAGCACCACCACGTACACCACCATCTGCTACGGCGTCTGCGCGGCGATCCTGCTGGTGGTGTGCCTGCTCGGCGGGGTGCCCCTGCACGGCTGGGCCCCGGGCACCTGGCTGGCGATCCTCGGTCTGGTGGCCGGCGCCCAACTGCTCGGCCACTCGATGTTCAACTACGCCCTGCACCGGGTCTCCGCCACCACGGTCAGCGTGCTGGTCCTGCTGGAGGCGCCGGGCGCGGCCCTGATCGCCTGGGTCTGGCTCGGTCAGCTGCCCCGCCCGCTCGCCCTGCCCGGGCTGGCCCTGCTGCTGGCCGGCGTCGCCGTCGTCGTCCTCGGCGGCGCCCGCGCCGGCCGCCGCACCGAGCCCGTTCCGATCCCCGCCAGCGCCGCCCCGCTCGCCGACTGACGCGCCGTCCGGCCCTGTCGAGGACCCCGTCGAGGCCGCACTTTTCTGGTTTCGCCTCCCCAGGCCTCGCTTTCCGTGAAAGTGCGGAGGGTGGGGAAGGGAGCGAAGCAGCCGAGCGGCCGCGAGCCGGATCGGGGGAGTCTCGTCACGCCCTCGGCCGAGTTCCCGCCGCTGGGTCCGGAGGAGCGGGCGGCGCTGGGCCGGATCGGGGAACGCTGGCGCGTGCCCCGCCGCCCCGACGAGCTGCCCGTCGACCCGACCCTGGGCCGCAACCGCCCCGGCCCGGCGCCGAGCCGGTTCGGGCGGCTGGCCCCGATCGACATGTTCACCGTCGAGGAGCCGGGCGAGCTGCGCGCCACCGGGCCGGCCCACGAGCCCGGCTCCCGGACCGGGCGGGTGCTCGCCCGGCTGCGCCGGACGCTGTTCGGCCCGCCGCTGGCCAGCTCCGCCGTCGTCTACGAGCGGATGCGCAAGCTCGTCGCCGTGCCGATCCTCTCGTCCGACGTGCTCAGCTCGGTGGCGTACGGGCCGGAGGCGATTCTTGCGGTGCTGGTGCTGGCCGGCAGCGGCACACTCGGGCTCTCCCTGCCGATCGCCGCGCTGCTGGCGCTGATGATGATCGCGGTGGGGCTGTCGTACCGGCAGACCATCCCCGCCTACCCGCACGGCGCGGGGTCCTACATCGTGGCCGGGGACAACCTCGGCACCACGGCGGGGCTGATGGCAGCGGCGGGACTGATGCTCGACTACGTGCTCACCGTTTCGGTGTCGATCGCGGCCGGGGTGAACGCGATCACCTCCGCACTGCCCGGGCTGGCGCCGGCCACTGTGCTGTTCGGGGTGCTGGTGATCGCCATGCTGCTCGCCGGGAACCTGCGCGGGATCCGTACCGCCGGCAACATCTTCGTGCTGCCCACGTACGCCTTCCTGGCGGCGGTCCTCGCGCTGCTGCTGGTCGGCTACGCGCGCGCGGCGGGCCGGGGCTTCGCGCCGGTGCCGCCGCCCGCGGTGCCGGCCACCGAGGGGTTGGGCCTGCTGCTGTTGCTACGCACCTTCTCCTCCGGCGCGGTGTCGATGACCGGGATCGAGGCGGTGTCGAACGCGGTGCCGGCCTTCCGTCCCACCGAGTGGCGCAACGCCCGCACCTCGCTCGGCTGGATGATCGGCATGCTGGTGGTGCTCTTCGCCGGGCTGGTCGGCCTGATCCACCTGAACGGCCTGGTGCCCCGGTCGGACCAGACGATCCTGTCCCAGCTCGGCCGGGTCACCTTCCCCAGCGGCCCCTGGTACGCGCTCCTCCAGGCCACCACGGCACTGATCCTGCTGCTGGCGGCGAACACCGCCTTCAACGACTTCCCCCGGGTGCTCTTCTTCATGGCCCGCAACGGCCACGCACCCCGCCGGTTCCTGCACCTGGGGGACCGGCTGTCGTTCAACAACGGCCTGGTCGCGCTCGCCCTCGCCGCGGCGCTCATCTTCGTCGCGTTCGGTGGGCACACCCAGTCGCTGATCCCGCTGTACGCCGTCGGTGTGTTCCTCGCCTTCACGCTGTCCCAGGCCGGCATGGTGGTCCACTGGCGCCGGCACCGGACCCGGGGCTGGCGACGCCGGTTGCTGCTCAACGCGGTCGGTGCCACGCTCTCCGGGCTGGTGCTGGTGATCGCCGCGGTCAGCAAGTTCACCCAGGGTGCCTGGCTGGTGGTGATCGCGGTGCCGGCGCTGGTGCTGCTCGCCCGGCGGATCCACCGCCACTACGCCGCGCTGCAGCACGCCCTGGCGTTGCACCCGCCGTCGCCCCCCGGGCCAGCGTCGTCCGCCGGGCCCGCGCCGGGTGGCCCGGCGCGGGAAGGCGCCGGGTCCGCCGAGGGCGAGGAGCTGCCCCAGGAGGTACGCCACCTGGTGGTCGTGCCGGTGGCCCGGCTGAACCGGGCGTCGCTGCGGGCCCTGGCGTACGCGGCGTCGCTGGGCCAGCCGACGCTGGCCGTGCACATCGCACCCGAGGACGCCGAGGCGGACCGGTTCCGTGAGCAGTGGCGCGCCTGGGGTGACCACCTGCGGCTGGAGACGATCGTGTCGCCGTACCGGGCGGTGATCGGGCCGTTGGCGCACTACCTGGAGGCGCTGCACACCGCCCGGCCGGAGCTGACGCTGACCGTGATCGTGCCCGAGGTGGTGCTGCGCCGCCGCTGGCACCGCTTCCTGCACAGCCGCGCCGAGCACCGGCTCCGCGCCGCGCTGCGGGCCCTGCCGGGCGTGGTGGTCACCAGCGTCCCGGTCCACCTCGCCGAATGAGGGTCAGTGGACCGGTCAGAGGCGAACCGGATCACGTGCACCTCGGTCCGCCCGTCCCCGGTGCGCAGCCGTCGTTCCAGCTGTCCGCCGTGCCGGCCGAGCAGCGCCAGCACCGCATCCTCGTACCGCCGGCCGGCCTCGGCGTCGGCGCCCAGGTCGACCAGGGCGACCACCCGGAGCACGCCCGCCGGGTCGTCGACCAGCGGCTTCCAGAACTGGTGGTCGACGTGGCCGCCCGGAATGCCGTCCCGGATCCCGGTTTCCGTGTAGCCGTGCCGGCGGTAGAAGGCCGGCGCCTGGAACGAGAAGGACGCCACCGAGATCTCGGTACAGCCGCGCCGGCGGGCCTCCTCCTCGACGGCCCGCAGCAGCCGGCCGCCCCATCCCTGGCGGCGGCGGTCGGCCCGTACCCACACGGTGTTGATCCCGGCCCGGCTGCCCCAGGTCCAGCCGGTCAGCCCGGCGACCAGCTCGCCGTCCGGGTCGACCACCCGGACCGACAGCCCGGCCTCGTCGTCCGCGCCGGTGGCCGCGTTGTTGTACGCGGTCAGCTCCCGTTGGGTCCGGGCGGTCAGGTCGTCGTCCTCGCCGCCGACGTGCAGGGTCGCTCCGTCGTCCTCGATCACATGGTGGAGTGTCGCACCGGCAGCCGCGCCGACACCCCCGCCTTCGGCCATCCGCAGCAACTTCCGTCGCCGCGCCGGCCCCGGTTCGCGGCGACCATCACCCACGGTCATCCAGGCCGACGGCCTGTGCGCTGGCGGTCCAGAGCCGGGTGGCGAGCGCCGGGTCGGCCGCCTTCGGCAGCGGCCGGCGCGGCCGCCGGTCGTGGTAGTAGCCGCCGGAGGTCAGCCGGGAAGGCGCCTGGTTGGCCAGCCAGACCAGGGTCTCGGCGCCCCGCTCCGGACTGCGGAAGGGCAGCAGCCGCATGCCGAGGGCGACCACCGGGCTCTCGTTGCCGAACCGGGTGCGCACCACGCCCGGGTGGAACGAGTACGCCGGCACCTCCGGCCAGCGCCGGGCCGCCTCGGCGGCGAAGAGGATGTTCGCCTGCTTGCTGGTGCCGTAGGCGCGCATCGGTCGGTAGCGGCGCAGCGTGGCGTTGAGGTCGCCGGGGTCGAGGGCGCCGCTGCGGTGCGCCCCCGAGGCGGTCACCACCATCCGGCCGATCCGGTCCCGCAGCAGGTTGCTGAGCAGGAACGGGGCGAGGTGGTTGGCCTGCATCGTCAGCTCGAAGCCGTCGACGGTGGTGACCGGCTGGAGCACGATCGCGCCCGCGTTGTTGGCGAGCACGTCGATCCGGTCGTACGCGGCGCGCAGCCGCTCGGCGAGCCGGCGTACGTCGTCCAGGACGGCGAAGTCGGCGCGGAAGAGTTCCGGCTGTTCGCCGCAGCTGTCGCGGACCCGGTCCCCGGCGTCCCGGAGCCGGACCGGGTCCCGGCCGACCAGTACCACGCGGTCGCCGCGGCCCGCCAGAGCGACGGCCGCGGCCAGTCCGATGCCCGAGCTGGCGCCGGTCACCACGACGGTCCGACGGTCAGTGAGATCTTCCACAGGTCCATTCACGCCGGTCACGGCACGAGGTTACCGTGGCGTCACCACGACCTTTGGGATCGTTAAGTTCGCGGATCTTCATCTCTGTCGGCGTCGGCCTGCCGCCGACGCTGGAAGGAGCGCACCCATGGCCGCTGTCGGTCGCCCCCGCCGGTCCTGCCTCGCGGTACCCGGTTCCAGCGTCAAGATGCTCGGCAAGGCGCAGGGCCTCCCCGCGGACCAGGTCTTTCTCGACCTGGAGGACGCGGTCGCCCCGCTGGCCAAGCCGGACGCCCGCAAGAACATCGTCGCCGCGTTGAACGAGGGTGACTGGGCCGGCAAGACCCGGGTGGTGCGGGTGAACGACCTGACCACGCCGTGGACGTACCGGGACGTCATCGAGGTCGTCGAGGGTGCCGGCGCGAACCTGGACTGCATCATGCTGCCGAAGGTGCAGAACGCCGCCCAGGTGCAGTGGCTGGACCTGACCCTCACCCAGATCGAGAAGACGCTCGGCCTGGAGGTCGGCCGGATCGGCATCGAGGCGCAGATCGAGAACGCCGCCGGGTTGGTCGACGTGGACGCGATCGCGGCCGCCTCGCCCCGGGTCGAGACGATCATCTTCGGCCCGGCCGACTTCATGGCGTCGATCAACATGAGGTCGCTGGCGGTCGGCGCGCTGATCCCGGACTACCCGGGCGACCCCTACCACTACATCCTGATGCGGATCCTGATGGCCGCCAGGATGCACGACAAGCAGGCCATCGACGGCCCGTTCCTGCAGATCCGGGACGTGGACGGGTTCCGCGAGGTGGCCAAGCGGTCGGCCGCGCTGGGCTTCGACGGCAAGTGGGTGCTGCACCCGGGCCAGATCGACGCCGCCAACGAGGTCTACTCCCCGGCCCAGGCCGACTACGACCACGCCGAGCTGATTCTCGACGCGTACGACTGGTACACCTCGGAGGCGGGCGGCAAGCTCGGCGCGGTGATGCTCGGCGACGAGATGATCGACGAGGCGTCCCGGAAGATGGCCCTGGTGATCGCGGCCAAGGGTCGGGCGGCCGGGATGACGCGTACCTCGTCCTTCACCCCGCCCGCACAGTGACGGCCGACCGCCGGCGATGGTGACGAACGGGCCGGCGCGGTGTACCGGGCCGGCCCGTTGGCCTCAGTAGCCGCTGGTGTCGTAGCTGGACGGGTCCTGGTTCGCCAGCCAGACGAAGAAGACCACCAGGCCGATGGTCGCCAGCACCGCGATCGCGGTGGCGATCCAACCGACGATGATGCCGGCGTTGGCGAACCCTTCGCCGCTCTCGCCACGCTCCCTGATCTGCTTACGGGACACGTGGCCGAGGATTGCGCCGACGATGCCGATGTAACCGCCGAGGCCGTACCCGCAGAGCCCGAGTGCGCCGACGATCGAGACGATCATGGCGGCGATGGCGAGGCTGTTTTGCCGCTGGCTGGGCTGGTTACCGTACGTCGGGTACGCCGACGGGTAACCGGGCGGCGCGTAGCCGGGAGCGGCGTACGGGTCGCCCGAGTTGATGCCGGCGTACGGGTCCGCCGGGGTCGGCTGGCTCGGGATCGGGCTGCCGCCCATCGGCAGGGTCGGATCGGCGGGCGGGCTCGACTGCTGGCCGGGCGCGGACGGGTCGTGCCAACCACCGGACGGTGGGGGATAGCTCATCAGGTCATCTCCAGATACATGCGGGTTTGGTCAGGGTAGCCAGTGGTCGGCGACACCGAGACCCCCCTTTTCGGGTGCTGCGTTGCCCGGAACGTCCACAGCGGGCAGGATCTCGGCATGGGCATTGACGCGCGCGGCGGTCGGTCGCGACGGGACGTGAGCCGCCCCGGGCTGGTGCGGCGCACCCGGGGCAGCCTTCCGGGCGGATCCGCCGAGCAGGACCAGCCAGCCCCCCTCGCCGAGCCGGTCACCATGCGCCTGGACGGCCGGATCGCCCTGGTCACCGGTGCCGGCAGCCCCGACGGCATCGGGTACGCGACCGCGCGCCGCCTCGCCGACCTGGGCGCCCGGGTGGCGATCGTCTCCACCACCCGGCGGATCCACGAGCGCGCCGGCGAGCTGGGCGTCACCGGCTTCGTCGCCGACCTCACGGACGAGTCCGAGGTGGGCGCGCTCGCCGACGCGGTGGCCGAGCAGCTCGGCGACGTCGAGGTGCTGGTCAACAACGCGGGCCTGGCCAGCCGGGCGAGCCCCGAGGTGCTGCGGCCGGTGGCCCAGCTCAGCTACGACGAGTGGCGCGGCGAGATCGACCGCAACCTGACCACCGCGTTCCTGTGCAGTCGGGCGTTCATCGGCGGCATGGCCGAGCGGGGCTGGGGGCGGATAGTCAACCTGGCCGCCACCGCCGGCCCGGTCAACGCGCTGCCCACCGAGGCCGGGTACGCGGCGGCGAAGGCGGGCGTGGTGGGGCTGACCCGGGCGCTGGCGATGGAGATGATCGCCGACGGGGTGACGGTGAACGCGGTGGCGCCCGGCATCATCCACACCGCGGCGTCCACCATGGCCGAGATCAAGCAGGGGCTCGGCACCCCGGTAGGCCGGCCTGGCACGCCGGACGAGGTGGCCGCCGCGATCGCCTTCCTCTGCTCGCCGGCCGCCTCGTACATCACCGGGCAGATGCTGGTGGTGGACGGCGGCAACAGCGTCCGGGAGGCGCAGTTCCGCTGACCGTCAGCGGTAGTGGCCGTTGTCCGAACTCGCCCAGATGACCAGGGCGATCCAGCCGCAGCAGAGAAGCAGCCCGATCGCGGTGAAGACGTAGCTGAGGATCAACCCCCAGCGGGCGAGCTGGCCGCCCTCCTCACCGGTCTGCCGGATCTGCCGCTGGGCCAGGTGGCCGAGGACGATGCCGGCCGGCGGGAAGACGACGGCGAAGACCAGCGACAGGATGGCCAGCAGGTTCGGCCCCTCGCCGCGCGGTCGCGGCCCTTCCCCGGGCGGCCCGTACTGACCGTACGGGGGCTGCGGGGCGTACGGGGGCTGTTGGCCCCACGGTGGCTGCTGCGGGTGCCCGTACGGCTGGCCGTAGCGTGGCGGCTCGTGCGGCTGGCCGTAGGCCGGCGGCTCGTACGGCGACGGTGGCTGCTCCGGCTCACCGGGTGGTTGGCTCACGCCCGCTCGCCCCCTCCGTCGCAGGTCAACAGCGCTCTCTTGCGGACGCTACCCGCAGCGGTGAACCTTTTCACAGCGGTTGTGTGGACTGGTCACCTTGGCCTCGCCGGTCGCGGGGTCGATACTGATCGAGCGTTCAGTTACCCATGAGTAATGCGCCGACCCCGGAGGCTGACATGGCCCGACTCGCCCAGACACCCGGCCTGACCGACGTGCAGCGGTCGATCCTGGAGACCGTACGGGAGTTCGTCGACAAGGAGATCATCCCGCACGCCCAGCGGCTGGAGCACGCCGACGAGTACCCGACCGACATCCTCGCCGGGATGCGCGAGATGGGCCTGTTCGGCCTCACCATCGCCGAGGAGCACGGCGGGCTCGGCGAGTCCCTGCTGACGTACGCCCTGGTGGTCGAGGAGCTGTCCCGGGGCTGGATGTCGATCTCCGGCATCGTCAACACCCACTTCATCGTCGCGTACCTGATCTCCCAGCACGGCTCCGCGGAGCAGAAGGCCCGGCTGCTGCCGCGGATGGCCACCGGCGAGGTGCGCGGCGCCTTCTCCATGTCAGAACCGGAGTGCGGCTCCGACGTATCGGCGATCAAGTCGAAGGCGGTCCGCGACGGCGACACCTTCGTGCTCAACGGCCAGAAGATGTGGCTGACCAACGGGGCGTACTCGTCGGTGGTGGCCACCCTGGTCAGGACCGACACCGGGGCCGACTCGGTCTACGGCAACATGAGCACCTTCCTGCTGGAGAAGGACCCCGGCTTCGGCGAGACCGCGCCCGGCCTGACCATCCCCGGCAAGATCGACAAGATGGGCTACAAGGGCGTCGAGACCACCGAGATGGTGCTCGACGGCGTTACCGTGCCCGCCTCCGCCGTGCTCGGCGGCGAGGAGAAGGTCGGCCGCGGCTTCTACCAGATGATGGACGGCATCGAGGTCGGTCGGGTCAACGTGGCCGCCCGCGCCTGCGGCATCTCCATCCGGGCCTTCGAGCTGGCCGTCGCGTACGCCCAGCAGCGCCGCACCTTCGGCCAGCCCTTGGCCAAGCATCAGGCCGTCGCCTTCAAGCTCGCCGAGATGGGTACGAAGATCGAGGCCGCGCACGCCCTCATGGTCAACGCCGCCCGGCTCAAGGACGCCGGCCAGCGCAACGACGTCGAGGCCGGCATGGCGAAGCTGCTCGCCTCGGAATACTGCGCCGAGGTCGTCCAGGAGGCGTTCCGCATCCACGGCGGCTACGGCTACTCCAAGGAGTACGAGATCGAGCGGCTGATGCGGGAGGCCCCGTTCCTGCTCATCGGCGAGGGCACCTCGGAGATCCAGAAGACCATCATCTCCCGCGGCCTGCTCAAGGAGTACAAGCTCTAGTTCCTGAGGAGGACCCCCTCCGCCGGGCGCCGCTGCTGAGGGGTGGCACCGACGCCGTACCGTACGCCCGTGCCCACCCCGCCCCGCCGTCGCGCGCTGCTGCAGATCCTGCTGGTGCTCGTACCGTTGTTGCTGGTCCAGATGTTCTGGGGCCTGCTCCCGCTGCCCTGGGCCGACCCGGCGCGGGTGGTCAACGGCATGCTCGTCCTGCCAGCCACCGGCGTCGACGCCCTGGTCATGGTCGCCGCCTGGGCCTGGGCGGTGACCGCCGGCATCGCCGCGATGGCCGGCGTCGACCGGCCGCTGCTCCGGGCGCTCCGGGCGCTCCCCACCGTCGGTGCCGCCCTCCTCGCCGCCGTCATGGCGCTGCTCGCCGCGGTCCTCCTGCTCGGGCTCGTCCTGCCCGCCGTGGAGGAGGGAATCTGGGTCGTCATCGCGCTGCTCGCGCTACCGGTCGGAGCGTTCCTGGTCCGCCTCGCCCTGGTACTGCCTGTCGGTCTGCTTGAGGGCCGGCGCGGCAGGCTCGCGTTCCGAACCGCGTCCGCCGACGTCCGCGGCCGGGCCGTGGGCCTCGGCATCCTGCTGCTGGTCGGCTTCATGGCACCGGCCCTGCTCCACAGTTGGGCCTTCGCCCGCCCCGAGGAGCACGTGTCCAGTCATCTCCAGGGTGCCCTGGTCTGGCTGCTGCGCGACGCCAGCCTGGTTGTCGTGACGGCACTCCAGGCGGCCACCCTCCTGGCCGCCTATCGCCGCCTTCCCGGGCGCCTGCTGCGGCCGCTCGCCATCCCGGGTGCCGGACCCGCCGAGGCCGTGCCGAACCGGCTCAGCCGGCGGCTCAGGCGGCTCACCGCGTCGCTGGGCCTCGCCGCCGTCCTGCTGCCCAGCCTGCTCGCCGGTGGCGTTGTCGCCGCGGACCGCCTGCCCGAGGTCACCGTCCACACCCCGGCCCTGCCACATCGGATGATCGCGGTGGGCTGGCCCGCCGGACGAGGGCCGATCCTCGTCGGACAGCAGTCGATCGAGGACTGCCTCGACGACGGCTGCCGTACGCGTCGCCGCACGGAGCTGTCGGTGACCATGTACGAACCCTATGGCGGAGTGGCATTCGGGGCGGACGGTGCCGTCTTCGCGCTGGGCCAGTACCAGTTGGAGCAGTGCGACGCGCAGCGGGTCTGCCGACGGCGCCCTGGTGACCTGCCCGGCATGCGGAATTCCGGAGCGGCGGCGATCGCGCTTGCTCCGAGTGGGGATATTCTCATCGCCACCGCTACGGAGATCCGGCCGGCCAAGGGCGCGGGCGAGGCCGGGCAGGTCGAACTGAAGCTCCTGCGGTGCACCGACGTCTTCTGCGCCACCCCGAGAATCACCAGCCTCGGCACCGCGCCGGGCTCCCTCAAGGAGCAGGTGAACAGCTGGCGGCGCCGCTGGATCGCGGTCGGTACCGACGTTGCCGGGCGGCCCGTGGTTGTCTTCCGGTCTCCGTCGCGCGGCACCGTGTCGGTGGGCTGGTGCGTGACACCCGACTGCGCCGCAGGCGACCTCGCAGAGCTGGGTGATCCACGCCGTCCCGGCATGCCCACCGTCGAGGAACTGGCGCTGCTCGACTTCGACGACATGTTCGACTGCGCACGGCTGCCGGACTGCACCGGCGACGAGCCGATCGTCGTGGTCCACCCACCGCACGGTGGCCTCTACGGTCTGACCGTCGCCCCCGGCCGCCCAGCCGGATTCCATGTCCGGATCGGCAGCCCGGCGCCACCGGCCCGCCGCCTGACGCTGCGGGTCTGTGCCGACACCGGTTGCCACGGTCCGAGGCTCATTCCGCTGGTCGAGCTGGTGACGCTCTACAGCAACGTGCCCGGGCGGCAGTCCAACGAGTACTGGCTGATGGCGGTCGACCCCGGCGGCCGGATGGTGGCGACCGACCTCTACGGGAACCAGTTGGTGATTACCGAGCTGTGAAGCGACCCGGCGCTGCGGCGGTGGTCAGCGATCAGCCGTCTGAGCCGGGCAGCCGTACCGCCAGGTGCTCGCGGGCCCGGGCGACCAGGGCCGCCGGGTCGTCGGCGTAGAGGCGGATCTCGTGCACCGGCCTGCTCGGCCCGTTGGGCAGCCGGACCGAGAGCGGCTCGCGCAGCACGACGTCGACGCTGGTCTGCTTGCCGGTGGCGACGTTCAGCACCATGCCCGCCTCGTCCGGCTCGATCTGCACGCTCCGGCCAGAGGGCAACGAGCGGTAGCGGGCGTCGACCCGGGCGATGGCCGCCCACGGCACCAGGAAGCCCACCGAGAAGCCGTTGCGGACGCGCAGTCCCTCGACGTCGGCGACGTGCGGGTGGATCCGCAGGGCGGCGAAGAGGCCGATCATCCAGAGCAGGCCCCAGATGCCGAGCGCGAGCACGGTGTGCCGTACCGACGGCCACGGCAGGGTGTGCCGGAGGATCAGGTCGAAGATCGGGATCTCGATGGCGGAGAGTGCGATGAAGGCGAAGAGGATCGGCTTCACCACGCCGACGTAGCTGAACGCCGCCGCCCCGGGCTCCACCGCCGGGGGGCGGCGGAGCAGCCACCGGCCCAGGCTGACCCACATCCCCACCTCGTACGCGATCACGCGACGCAGCATCGCGACGGCCTGCTTCCACATGGGTCACCTCGCCTTCCCCGTTTGCATTGCAGTTGCAACGTAAACTGTGGTTCGGGGACGTGTCAATGCAGTCGCATTGTGAAACGATGGGGTCATGCCGAAGCGGGTCGATCACCAGGAGCGCCGCAAGCTGATCGCCGACGCCCTGATGCGGGTGGCCGCCGAACGCGGGCTGGAGGCGGTCAGCCTGCGGCACGTGGCGGCGGAGGCCGAAGTCTCCTCCGGGATGGTGCAGCACTACTTCCGCACCAAGGACGAGATGATGACCTTCGCGCTCTCCGTGGTGCGCGAACGCGGCGAGGCCCGGGTGACCCGCGCCGTCGCCGCGTTGGGGGAGGACCCCTCCCCGCGTACGCTGCTCCGGACCATGCTGGCCGAGCTGCTGCCGTTGGACGAGGCACGCCGGGCGGACGGCCGGGTGGCGCTGGCGTTCCTGGCCTACACCGCCGTACGCCCCGCCGTCGCCGCCGGGCTGCACCGGGAGACCGCCGAGCTGCTGGCCTTCATCGCCGGACAGATCCGCGCCGCCCAGGCGGCCGGCGCGGCGGAGACCCGCGTCGACCCGGACCGGGCCGCGGTGGCGCTGCTCGCCGTCATGGAGGGGCTGGGCGTCTATCTGCTCGGCGGGCACTACCCGCCGGAGACGGCGCTCGGCGCACTGGACGCCCAGCTGGACCTGCTGCTCGGGCCGGCGCCGCCGGCCCAGCGCGGTCGCGCCGTACCGCCCCGACGCCCGTCGAAGCCCTGACCGGGGCCGGGACAGCCGGGCCGGGTCAGCCGAGTCGGGTCAGCCCCGCCGCGGCCCGCTCCACGATGAGGCACCGGTCCTCGACGTAGTCGATGCCGGCCTCCTCGGCGATCCGCCGCGCCTCCGCCGAGACGATCCCGAGCTGCAACCACACCGCCGGGGCGCCGATCGCCACCGCCTGCCGGACCACCTCGACCGCGTCCTGGGCCGGACGGAACACGTCCACCAGGTCCACCGGGTGCGGGATGTCGGCCAGCGACGCGTACGCCCGCTCGCCGAAGAGTTCGTCCACCGTCGGGTTCACCGGGATGATCCGCCAGCCGTACCGCCGCATCTCGGCCGGCACCCGGTGCGCGGCCTTGCCCGGGTCACGGGACGCTCCCACGACGGCGATCACGGTGGAGTCGGCGAGGATCTGCTGGGCTGAGCGCACGCCGCGAGCCTAACCCGGCCGGATCGCGGCCGCCGCTCAGAGCAGCGTCAACTGCTCCGCGGGGGCCGGCGGCGGCTCGGGTCCTCCTCGGTTGTCGCCGCGCTCGCCCCGGTGCAGGCCGTGCCGGCGGGCCGCGATCCGGACCCGCGCGGTCAGCTCCCGCTGGTACGCCTGCGGCGCGTACGCGCCGGCCCGGTAGAGCTGGCGGTAACGGGGGACCAGGTGGGGAAACTCCCGGGCCAGCCAGTGCGCGTACCACTCGCGGGCACCGGGGCGCAGGTGCAGCGCCAGCGGCGTCACGCTGGTCGCCCCGGCGGCGGCGATCGCCGCCACGGTCGCCTCGATCGACTCGTCGTCGTCGCTGAGCCCCGGCAGGATCGGTGCCATCAGCACCCCCACCTCGAACCCGGCGTCGGTGAGCTGGCGGACGGCGTCCAGCCGCCGGCGCGGGCTCGGAGTGCCCGGCTCGACCGCCCGCCACAGCGCCTCGTCGACGAAGCCGACCGAGTACGAGAGCCCGACCCGGGTGACCTCGGCAGCCTGGTGCAGCAGCGGCAGGTCCCGCAGGATCAGGGTGCCCTTGGTCAGGATCGAGAACGGGTTGGCGAAGTCGCGCAGCGCCTCGATGATCGGCGGCATGAGCCGGTAGCGCCCCTCGGCCCGCTGGTAGCAGTCCACATTGGTGCCCATCGCGATGTGCGCGCCCCGCCAGCGCGGGGCGGCCAGCTCGCGGCGGACCAGCTCGCCCGCGTTGACCTTGACGATCACCTTCCGGTCGAAGTCCGCCCCGGCGTCCAGGTCGAGGTAGGTGTGGGTGTGCCGGGCGAAGCAGTTGTGGCTGACCACCCCGTTGGCAATGAAGTCGCCGGTGCCGGTGGTGATGTCCCAGAGGGGCAGCTCCAGCCCGAGGTCCTCGATGGTCACCACCCGCAGTGCTGCCTGGCACTTGAGTGCTGCGCCCTCGATGGACCGCTTACGGGTGATGGCCGGGTCGGCCAGATGGAAGAACCGGAGCCGGGCGGGGAGACCACCGGTGAGCCGGATGTTCCGAACCCGGTTCGGTAGGCCCAGATCCTCGAGTACCCAGGTGAAGCCGAAGCGGTTCAGGGCGTCAGCCGTCCGGTCGAGGATCTCGTCGTCACTGTTGCTGATCCGGAAGGCGCCTTGGCTGCAACTGCCCTCGGCGTCGAAGATGCCGGCGAGCAAGCCCAGCTGCCAGTCGTCGCTCGGCTCCGCCGGCCACCTGATCAGCTCGGTGATGGCATCGAGGTCACGCTGCTTGGAGGTGCGGATGGCGGTGACCGCCCGCCGGTTTGGGCTGACGGGGGCGAAGGAAAATCGCCTGGTCTCGACGCCCGCGTCGGTCAGGAACCGCTGCGTGCGATCCAGCGCCTCGCGGTCGACCAGGGCCAACCGGAACTGGTACACCCTCCCGTGAGAATACGAGTAAGTGCCGAGGTGGGCGTCGCCCCGCACCATGCCGCAGAGGTACCCGCGGCGATAGTCGGCTGAGTCTTTCGGCGGGGGCGCGAAGCGTCCGGTGCCGATCAGCCGGTTGTTGGTGGTCAGGTAGGGACGCCGCTCAGTGCCAGCCATCGTGCCGGTGACGTACTTCCAGCCCCGCTCAGAGAGGAAGCGGTGGTCACCGCTGGCGACCAGGGTGGTGCCATCCTCAAGCGTGATCCGGTAGGCACGCTTCACCGTCGACCACTTGTCGAGGACGGTGGTCACCACGTATCGCCGGTAGGCGCCCCGCCGCTCGGTGCCGTAGATCCGGTCGCCCGGCTCCAGCTCGCTGATCGGCTTCGTGCGCCCGTCGGCCATCAGGATGGGAGTGTCGCCGGATATGCAGTATTTACAAGCGTGACTGCATCCACGGTACGGGTTGATCGTCCACTGGAACGGCACGCGGGACGTGCCGGGCACCCGGTTGATGATCGATTTTGCCCGCACCTCGTAGAAGGTCATCCCGGCGAAGCCCGGGGTGTCGAAGGTGCGGGCGACGGCGCCGGGGAGCGCCAGCGGCAGGGGTGGAGCCGCTGGCGCTGCCCCGTCGGGAGCCCCCTCGTCCGGGGGAGCGGAGAGGTTGTCCCAGCGCATGAACCTCATTCGAACACGCGTACGAATGAAGTGCAAGTGACTCACCAGACACTCCTCACCGCAGCGGGCCGGCCGGGTGCAGGATGGAGGCATGGAGACGTCGACCTTCGTCTACGACGGCGACTGCGCGTTCTGCACCCGCTGTGCCGAGTTCATCGAGCGTCGGATCCCGACCCGCGCCCGGGTGCTGCCCTGGCAGTTCACCGACCTCGACGCGCTCGGCCTGACCGAGGCGGAGTGCGACGAAGCGGTCCAGTGGGTCGGCGCGGACGGCGTACGCGCCGCGGGGCCGGACGCCATCGCCCGGCTGCTCGGCGCCAGCAACCCGCTCTGGCGGATCGCCGGGGCCGGCCTGCGGCTGGCGCCGGTGCGGGCCGCCGCCTGGCCGGCGTACCGCTGGGTGGCTCGCAACCGTCACCGCCTGCCCGGCGGCACCGCGGCCTGCGCCGTGCCGTCCGCGAGCCGGCGCTGAGGCGCAGCCCGTCCACCGGCCGGCGCGGAGGACGCCGGCCGCGTCGGGCCGTTCGTCGGTCAGCCCGGCAGGCCCGTGCAGGCGACCTCGTCAATGGTGCACGCCGTGGGTGTGGCGCTGATCGCCGCGCCGCTCACCCGGAACGTCACCCGGACCGACCCGTGGCCGGGCACCACGCCGCCGCTCCCCTCCGGCACGAGCGTCCAGACCGCGCCGTCCCGGCTGGCCCGGGCACCGCTCACGGAGGTGATCTCGAGTGACTTCCTGGGCAGCACGATGACCAGCGCCCAGTCCGTCACCGCGGTCGGCCCGGGGTTGGCGATGGTCACCGCGGCACCGTAGCTGAGCAGGGCGTTCTCCACGACGGCGAAGTCGGCGCGGAGCGGGATCCGGGTGGGTGCCGCGGCCGCCGACGGTACCTCCACCGACGGTGCGCCGGGCGGCGGTGCGGCCGGCGGAGTGGTCGGCCGGCCACCCGTGGTCGCGGCGCGCGTGGGCGTCCGGCTGGTGGGGGTGGGGGAGGGCGGCTCGCCCGGGGTCCCCGTGGTCAGCACGCTCGTGGCCGCCACGCCCGGTGCCGGACTGACCGCCACCGGGGTCAGCCGTTCGGGCGTACGCAGCACCGCGACGATCGAGTACGTCGTCGCCAGCAGCACGCCCAGCGACGCGGCGATGGCCACGTGGGCGAGCCGGGAGCCGTCACCCCGGCCGCCGAGGGCGCGCCGTACGGCCCGGGCCCCCACGACGACCCCGTCCAACAGGATGATCGTCAGGGTCCGCCGTGGCTGGGACGGTGGTGGTGCCGGCACTGAGCCCCTCCCCCTCTTCGGATCGTCCGTCATACCGGTGCCCGCGGCTCGGCCGTGGCGGCCGGCGCCGGTCAGAGCGCCTGGAGCCCGGCGAGTAGCGCCTCAAGCAGTTCCTTCGATGGCCGCGACGACAGCGTCGGCGGATCGTGCATCTCGATCAGCCCGGCCCCCAGCAGATCGCCGAGCAGTACCCGGACGGTACCCAACGGCAGATCCAGCTCGGCGGCGACCTCCGCGACCGACAGTGGACGCTGGCACCGCTCGACGATCCGAGCCTGCTCAGGGTAGAGCCGTCCGGGGGTGGGGGCCGCCCGGCGGGCCACCACCAGGGAGATGACGTCGAGTTGGCCCTGGTCGGGCGCGATGCGCCCACCCGTCACCGTGTACGGGCGGGCCACCGGTCCGGCCTCGTCGTCGTACCACGCCTCGTCATGATCGCCGGTGGTCGGCACCGCTGTCCCCGCCAGTCGCGAGCCGGGCCGGCTCGAGGTACACGGGCAGGTCCCGCTCGGCCTGCGCCGCGAAGAGCGCCACCTCGTACGCCATCTCGCCGACGTCGGCGTCACCGCCCATCCGCACGGTGAGGATCGCTCCGCCCCGGGTGGTGGCAACGAAGACGAATGCCCGGGACATCTGCACGACGACCTGCCGGAGGCTACCCGCGTCGCACACCCGGCCGGCGGCTCGCCCCAACGCGTACAGGCCGCTGACCACGCTGGAGACCTGTTCGGCCAGCTCGTCCGCCACGTTCCCGGATCGGCCGAGCAGCAGCCCGTCCGGGGAGAGGACCACGGCGCACTCCGCCCCGGGCACCCGGTCGACCAGGCCGTCCAGGGCCGTGGTCAGGTTGTCGATGGTGACCACTGGATGAGGCATTCAGGTCCTCTCGCTGCTCTGGCCGAGCGGCATCTCGACGGTGTCCGAGGCGATGGTGCCCGGTGCGGGCCGGGGTGTGCGGGGACGGCGGACCCGGTTCGGTAGCCCGCCGCTGTCGGCGGGCACCGCTGACGAGGCCCGCGGGTACCCGGTACCCGCCTGCGCCGGAAACGACACCGCCCCATTGGCAACCGGGCCGCCTCCGGGTCCGGCCCCGGTGACCAGGCCGACCGGGAGCAGGACGACGGCGGCGGTCCCGCCGCGCGGGCCGGGGCGCAGGGAGACCCGGGCGCCGCAGCGGGCGGCGAGCAGGGCGGCGACGTACAGCCCGGCGTGGCCGCGGGGCGGGCCGTCCGACGGTGGGTGGGAGAGCAGCTCGTTCGCCTCGGTCAGCGCGACGGCGGCCAGGCCGGGCCCGTCGTCGACGATCACCACGGAGCAGCCCCGGGGCCCGTGCTCACCGGCGATCCGGACGGTGGTCTGCTCCGGCGAGCAGGCCAACCCGTTCTCGATCAGCTCGGCCAGCAGGTGGACGACGTCGGTCACCCCGGAACCCGCGAGCGACCATGGCCAGTGCGGTGCGACCAGGACCCGGTGGTAGTCCGGCACCTCGGCGACCGCCCCACGGACCACGTCGAGCAGCGGCACCGGACGCCGCCAGCGGCGGGCCGGTGCCGCACCGGCGAGCGTGACCAGCTTCTCCACGTTGCGCCGGATCCTGGTGGCGAGGTGGTCGAGCCGGAACAGGTCGCCGATCTCCTCCGCCGAGCGCTCGCGCCGCTCCATCGTGTCGAGCAGGTCGAGCTGGTCGCGCAGCAGGACCTGGTTGCGTTGGGTGAGTCGCAGGAACAACTCGCGGGTGGCGGGGTCCGCCGCACCGGCGGGCTGCGGCAGCACCTGGGTCTCCGCCGGGTCGAGCCCGCCCGGCCCGTCGAGTCGGTGCCGCCCGGTGGCCAGCCGACGGACGGCGCCCGACCACCCGATCAGCGTGACGAGCAGCGCGATGAGGCCGAGCCCCACCACCGCGCCGGTTCGCGCGATCACCAACGCGGCCCCGGGGGCGGCCCGCTCGACGCTGGCGCGCGCGGTGCTGATCACCAACTCGCGCAGCCCGTCCAGGGCCGGGTCGACCGCGGATCGCCAGCTCAGTCCGCTGATCCCGGCCGGGATGCCGGCACCTTCCGCCCGTAGCAGCCGGTCCTCCAGCCCGAGCAGTCCGGCGAACCGCGGCCCCTCCACCAGTCGCCGGTACTGCTCCCGGCCGGCGACCGGCAGTTCGGCGACCGCCGCCGTCCGGGCGTACCGCTGGTTGGCCACCAGCTCGGCCAGGTGGCGCCACTCGTCGGCGCTGATCGCACCTCCGGCCAGCGCGGCGGTGAGCAGCGTGTCCTCGCGGGCGAGCAACTCGCGGGCCCGGGCCAGCGCGATGACCGATCGGGTCTCGCCGGCCAGCGCGGTCTCGTGGCCGCCCCATTCCGGGCCGTACACGGCGAAGGCGGCGTCGATCAGCCGGTCGTACCGGACCACCGCGCCGGGCCGGTCGAGCCGCCCCGCGTCCACCTCGGACCGCAGCGTGGCCAGCCCGGTCAACCGCCGGACCAGCTCGCTCGCCCGGTCCCGGACCGCGCCCGCGGTGAGCAGCCGCAGGTCGTGACCGTCGGTGAACGCCCGCACCGGGGCGGCCGCCCGGTCGGTGCGGGCCCGTGCCCCGGCCAGCTCGGCCTGCGCCCGTCCGC
Source organism: Micromonospora sp. NPDC007271 (assembly GCF_040634005.1). NCBI lineage: Bacteria > Bacillati > Actinomycetota > Actinomycetes > Micromonosporales > Micromonosporaceae > Micromonospora > Micromonospora sp. NPDC007271. The sequence continues at coordinate 15,684 of NZ_JBEYER010000029.1, read as the reverse complement.
CGCCGGCGATCGTCTCGGCGGTGAGCCGGCGTTCCGCCTGCAGGTGGAGGATCAGCAGGTCGGTGGGCTGGCCGAGGCTGTCCGCCAGGGCCCGGACCCGGACCAGATCGGCGGCGTCCCGGCCGGTCAGGTACGCCCCGTACGACCAGAGGGTGATCAGCAGGGCCGCCAGCGCGACGAGCTTCAGCCGGATCCGTTCGTCATCGCCCTGCCTCACGTGCCGCTCCGCCCGTTCCGCCGACCACCGCCGCACCATCGGCTCACCGCGCGACCCGTTCCGGCCGCGCCTGCCGACCCGGTGTGCTCGACCGGTCGGCGACGATGGTGCGCAGCAGGGCCAGCAGCTCCGCCCGGTTGGCGCAGTCCAACCGGGACCGCATCCGGGCCATGTGGTGCTCCACCGTCTTCGCTGAGATGAAGAGCCGATCACCGATCTCCCGGTAGGTCAGCCCGGCCAGCACCAGCTCGGCCACCTCGTGTTCGCGCTCGCTGAGCCGGCTCTGCGCGGGTCCGGTGAGGGCATTGGCGACCGGTGGGCCGCCCCCGTCGTCGGCCGTTGGGGGCTGCCCACCCCTGAGGGCGCCCGGCCGTCCCTGGAACAGTCGGGCGCACTCCAGCAGGCTGGTCATCGCCCGCCGGTCCGAGGTGCGGATCGCGGCCTGTCCGGCGAGGCGGGCGGCGTCCCAGCACAGTCCGGCGTCGTGCAGCCCACGGGCGGCGGCCTCCACCCGCACCGGGTCGACCACGCCGCGCAACACCTCGACCCAGCTCGCGGCGGCCGCGGCGACCACCGCGGCGTATCGACTGTGGTCGGCCGAGGCGCGCAGGGCGGCGAGGTGCTCGTCGGCCGCGGCCCGCTCCTCGGTCAGAATCGCGGCGTGCAGCCCGGTCCAGTGCAGCGGCGCGCTCCACAGTGCCGGAGCGCCGAGCCGGTCCAGCAGCAGCCAGGCCTCCCGCAGGTAGGGCTCCAGCCGGGGCAGATCGCCCAACCGTGCGCCCGCGACCGCGAGCTCGCCCAGGGGCAGCAACGTGAACAGGTCGACCGGGTGCCGCACCACCGCTTCCAGCGCCGGCCCCCAGCCGCGCTGGAGCGTGGCGAGGTCGCTGTTGCGCCGGGCGACACCCAGCTGGAGCGCGGTGGCGAGTAGCAGGTCGCGTGACTCCAGTGGCCGGTCGTCGGCGGCCACCGTGGCGAGGCACTCGGCCGCGGCGGCCGTGTGGCCCCGGATCATCCGGATCCACGCCTGTAGCAACTGGTGCCGGCGGGCCATCAGCGGCCCGCCGATGCCGGCCGTCACGGCGCGGTCCAGCACGCCCTCGGCGATGTCCAACTCGGCACAGTGGATCGCGGTCAACGCGGCGAGCGCGGCCGGACTGTCCGGCAGGAGCGCCGCCCGCCCGTCCGGTTCCAGCAGCGCAGCTGCCTGCACCAGCGTGGAGAGCGCGGCGGTCGGCGGTCCGCTGAGGCTCTCCCGGATCCCCTCGGCCATCAGCCGGGCGGCGCTGGCGTGCAGCGTGGGTGGCCCGCCGGCCGGGTCGTCTCCGGGCGCCTCCGCCCCGGGGGTCGAGCGGCCGAGGGCGAGCGCTCCGATGGCGGCGAACGCCGCGGACGGGACGTTGCCCGCCCACCGGTACAGCTCGACGCTGCGGCCCACCTGGCCGCGGTGCGCCAGCGCCGTCGCGGCTACCGCCGCCGCCTCCGCGCGGTCGCCGGGGACGGCCGCCGAGAGCATCCGGTCCGCCAACCGGAGGGCGGTGTCCAGGTCGCCGGCGACCGCGGCGGCGACCGCGTGGCGGGTGCCGGCCGGCAGCCCCGCCGCCGTGGCCGCGGCGAACAGGTCGGCCGCGAGCGGGGGATCCCCGCCCAACGCCTCCTCGGCTGCCGCCGCCAGGGCCGGGGCCGGACAGTCGCCGAGCACCCCGGACGCGCGCAGGGAGAGGACCAGCGGGAGCACCGGCGCGCCGCGGCCGAGCTGCAACTCGGTGAGCCGACGCCAGACCGTGGTGCGTTCGGTGGCCGGGCTGAGCGCGATGACGGCCCGCCGCACGATCGGTGAGAGCCGACCGTCGGCGCCGAGCAGGCCGGCCGCCCGGGTGGCCGCGAGCAGCTCGTCCACCGCCTCGGGCGCCTGGTCGAGCAACGGGCCGAGCAGGTCCATCGGCAGTGGTACGCCGGCGGCGACGGCCAGCAGCAGCCGCCGGACGTCGGGTGCCAGCTCCTCCAGATCCGGCCCGAACTGGAGCACCACCGGCCGGGGCGGCTCGGCCGAGACGGCCATCGGGTTCTCCTGCCCGCGCAGCCCGTGGACCAGCCGCTCGACGTCCCGGGGGACGCCGCCGGTCTGCGCGTGCACGAAGGCGACCAGGTCGCTCCGCTGGCCCAGCTCGGGGACACCGGCGAGATAGGCCCCGGTCTGCTTCGGGGTGAACGGGGTGAGCACGACCTGCTGCCCGTCCCGTTTGAACGCGTCGGCCAGCTCGGCCAGCGCCGCCGACCGGGGCCACGGACGGTAGCCGACCAGCAGCCGGTGTCGGCGGGTGACCACCAGCCGGCGCAGCGTGTCGAGACGTGCGTCGTCGAGCAGGTGCGCGTCGTCGACCAGCAGCACCGCCTCGGGGTCGACCGGGTCGGACGGGTCCGGGGCGGCGTCCAGCACCGTGGCGCCGGCTCGCCGGTGGGCCCGGGCCAGCTCCGTGAGCAGGGCGCTCTTTCCGTGGCCGCCGGGGCCCGTCACGCCGACGGCGAGCGGACGCCCGGGGTCCATCGCGATTCCGTCCAGCAGGGCCGTCGGTCCTTCGCCCAGCACCAGCCGGGTCTCCGCCACGCTACTCATGATCATGATCGTCATCCTTCGCGCCCCCGCCCGCGGGCCAGCGCCAGGCGGGACGGCTTCGGCAGGTTCAGCGGGGTGATCCGGACCGGGGGGCGGGGTGGTGGCTCGCCGTGGACGGCGGTGTCGTGCTCGGGGTGCCGCCGTGCCGGGACGGGTCCCTCGGCCCGTCCGGCGCCGCTGACCGGCATGGCGGCCGGTGCCGGCTCCGGCCGGCGAGGGCGTGGTGAGACCACCTGGCAGGCGGCGAGCGCCGCTCCGGTGGCGGCGGTCAGCTGGGGGTCGGGCTCCGTCTCGACGGGAACGGGAAGGGCCGCGGCCAGGAGTTCGGTGACCAGCGGGATCCGGGCGGAGCCGCCGGCGAGGAGGATGCCGTCGAGCTCCGCCGGCGCCAGGCCGGCGGAGTGCACGGTACGCGCCAGCAGGTCGACGGTCGCCCGTACCGCCGGCCGGATCATGTCCTCGAACTGTGCCCGGGTCACCGGTATCCGGACCTGCCCCGTCGGCAGGGCCAACATGACGTCGGTCTCGGTAGCGACGCTGAGCTCCCGCTTGACCCGCTCGCACTCCGGCATCAGCCCGCGCGACGTCGGGTACGTCTCCTGCTGCGCGGTGCCCGCGAACTCCCCGCCGAGCACGGTACGGACGTGGTCGGCGAGCGCCTCGTCGAAGTCGGTGCCGCCGAACGGTGCCAGCCCCTGCGGCAGGCCGAACGCCTCGAACGTGCCGCGCGGGCTGCGCCGGACCAGGGCCGCCTCGAAGGTGTTGCCGCCCAGGGCGTAGACCGCAGCCGTCGTGCCCGCGAAACCCCGGGCCGCGTGGCTCTCGGCCACCGTGACCGGGCGGGGGAGCAGCGTCACGTTGCGCAGGTCGAGGTCCCACAGTGCCCGGTGCAGCAGTTCGCGCCGGTGGGGGCCCCACCCCGCGGGATGGCTGAGCACGACCGCCTCGGCGAGCCCGCCCTCCCGGGCCGAGACCTGCTCCACCACCCACGCGGCCAGTTCCGCGATCAGCGTCTGCGGCGGGCACGGCTCGCCGCCGAGCAGCACGGGCACGTCGTCGCCGATGCGGCGGACGAAATCCCGGCTGGTGCGACCAGGATCGTCGATGGCCGGCTCGCCGACCGCGAGTGACCCGTCCGGCGACAGGTGCAGCACGGACGGTACGACGGTCGACCTGGCACCGAGCGCGACCACGTCGGGTCGGGCCCAGGTCCCGCCCCGCCACCGGGCGACGGCGGCACCCGTACCGCTGCTTCCGATGTCCATTCCCAGGACGTACGGCATGTTTTCTTCCTCCACCGCGAGTGGCCCTGGCGACGGTGCCGGCACCGCGGCTACCCACCCCCGGCGAGCCCCGTGGGCTCCTACGTTCGTACCAGACTTGGATCCCGGCCCGGTACCCTAACTCTGGCCGGACCGGCTCCCCCTGTCCCCCTAACGGTGGAGCGGGCGAAGGCCCTAATCGGGCCCGGCCGGTTGCGGGCGGCTCCCCGATGCCGACGTCGGCCCCCGGCCATAACGTCGTTGTCGAGGCACGACGGTGCTGACGCTACGTTCGAGGAGAGCCCGCATGGATTCGCACCAGACCCTGCACGACTTTGTGCTCAACCTGCTCACCGACCCCGACGCGCGGTCGGCCTTCGACCTCGACCCGGAGGGTGCGCTGCAGGCCGCAGGGCTCACCGACGTCACGGCCGCCGACGTGCGGGACGTGGTCCCGCTGGTGGTCGACTACGCCCCCGGCGCGGGCCTCGGGCCGCTGGCCCCGGCGGCCGAGCAGCTCGGGCTCGACCCGCTCGCGGCCGACGCCGCCGCCGTGGTGGGCCAGGTCCAGGCGGTGCCGTACCAGATCAACGTCAGCAGCTCCCACTCCGGCGTGGACGCCTCGGCCGGGGCGCTCGGCGCCATCGCGGTGGACCCGGCCGGCTTCTACGCCGGGGCGGCCGTGCTGCCGGGCATCGGCGTGGGCATCGGGCCGGGTGGCCTGGCGACCGACCTGATCGGGGTGCACGACGTGGCGTACACCCTCGACTCGGATGTGGTGGGCGCGGTGGACACCGTGGCCGACCCCGCCGTCGGCGACCTCGCCGGCACGGTCGGCAACCCGGTCGGCGCCACCGACGGACTGATGTCCGGCGGGGACGTGCTCGGCGGTGACCTGGGCGTCCTGCCCGGTACGCAGGCCCAGATCAACGGCCTCGTCGGGTCGCTCGGCGTCGACAACCCCCTGGGCGGGCTCGGCCTGCCCGGCGATGCCGGCGGTGTGGTTCCGCCGGTGCACGTGCCGGCCACCGTGGACGGTGTCACGCAGCAGGTGGACGGCGCCCTGTCCGGCGTGACCGGCACGGTCAGCGGCGTCACCGGCACGGTCGGCGGCGGCCTCACGGCAGGGGTGACCGGCCACTCCAGCGTCCACGGGGACGCGACCGTCCAGGGTGACGCACACGTCTCGTCCGACGGCGGCCTGCTGGGCGGTCTGCTCTGACCAGGAGTCGGTAGCGACGGGAGGCCGGATCGCCACGGCGATCCGGCCTCCCGTTCCCGTTCTGGTTTCCGGCCCTCTTGATAATTGGCCCGAAATCAGCACACTTGGTGCGTGGTCACGGCGATCTGGTTGGACGTGCTCGACGAGATCGCTCGTACGTGCAGCGCACACGGGCGAGGCGACCTGCTCCAGACGGTGCGACAGAAGCGGGCCCAGTTGCTGGACCCCAAGCTGCGCGTACTGGTCATCGGGGAGTCGCACCAGGGCAAGAGTCAGTTGATCAACGCCATCGTCAACGCGCCGGCCTGCCCGGTCGGCGACGGCCGCACCACGCTGCTACCGACCGTGGTGCAGCACGCCGAGGTACCCTCGGCCGCCGTGGTGCACGCACCACCGCCGTCGGCCCCGGGCCGGTCCGTCGGCACCATGGTCCCGGTGACCGGCGAACGGATCCCGGTAGCGCTGGACCAGGTCGCCGCAGGGGTGGCCGCCGCGCTCGGCCGGCGGCCCGGCGGCGGTGCCGCGCACGTCGAGATCGGACTGCCCCGCGCGCTGCTCGGCGCCGGGCTGGTGCTGGTGGACACCCCGGGCGCGGACGAGGTCGCCGCGCTCAACGCCGCCGGTCCGGCCGCCGCGCCGGCCTGGGCGGACACCGTGCTGCTGGTCTCCGACTCCACCCGGGAACTCTCGGCCGGCGAGCTGACCATGCTGCTGCACGTCACGCGGTCCCATCCCAACGTGGTGGTGGTCCAGACCAAGACGGATCTCGTGGCGGACTGGCGCGTGGTCGCCGAGCGCAACCGACAGCATCTGGCCGACGCGGGCGTGCCGGCACCGGTCGTCCCGGTCTCGGCGGCCCTGCGGCTGCGCGCCGCCGCCGCCGACGACAAGCAGCTCAACGCCGAGTCCGGCTTCCACGTGCTGATCGCCCGGTTGCGGCAGGACCTCGCCGGCAAGTCCGACCGCCTGGCCCGGGCCGCGGTCGGCGTGACCGCCCGGACGGTGGTGGAGCAGCTGGCCGCGCCGATGCGCGCCGAGCTGGCGAGCCAGGAGGCCGAGGAACAGTCCGGCCCGATCTCCCGGCTGCACGCCGCGCAGCGGGAGGTCGACGAGCTGCGCCGCTGCACCACCCGGTGGCAGAACACCCTCGCCGACGAGATGACCGACCTGATCGCCGACATCGAGTACGATCTGCGCGACCGGACCCGGCAGATCCTGCGTACGGTCGAGGAGGCGTTCGACACCGCCGACCCGTTGGTCAGCTGGGACGTCTTCCAGGAGTGGCTGGAGCGCAGCCTGGTGGAGGCGGCGGAGGCGAACCACGAATGGCTGGTCCAGCGCTGCGACTGGGCCACCCGCCGGGTGGCCGCCACCTTCGCCCGGTACGGGGCTGACGTGCTGCCGCCGTGGTCGATGGCGACGCCGGCGGACCTCGGCGACCGGCTGCCGGAGATCGAACGGCCACACATCGACCGGTTCACCCCGAGCCAGAAGCTGCTCACCGGCATGCGGGGCTCGTACGGCGGCCTGCTGATGGTCGGTCTGGCGACGACCCTGGCCGGAATGTCGATGATCAACCCGCTCTCGGTCGGCGTCGGCGCCCTGTTGGGCGGCAAGAGCATCCGCGACGAGAGCAGACAGCTGCTCCGCCGCCGGCAGGCGGTCGTCAAGACGGCGATCCAGCGGCACGTCGACGACTTCTTCGTGCAGGTCACCAAGGACCGTCGGGAGGCCGTCCGGCAGGTTCAGCGGATGCTCCGGGACCACTTCACCGCGCTGACCGAGGAGCTGCAGGAGGCCATCATCCAGTCGTTCCGCAGCGCCAAGCAGGCCGCCGACACCGAGGCGGCGGTCCGCGAGCAGCGGCAGCGGGAGATCCGGGCGAAGATGACCCGGCTGGCCGGCCTCTTCGAGCAGGCCCAGCAGCTGACCGGGTCCCGGCCCGCCCCGGCGTCGTTGGGACCCCGGGCATGACCGTCGGGCTGCGGCTGGACGAGGCGGTGTGGGGGCTGCTGAACCAGGCCCTCCAGCTCTACCGGGACAGCCCGCGGGCGACGGACCACCTGCGGTACCAGCTGGCCCGGCTGGAGCAGCCGCTGCGGATCGCGATCGCGGGCCCGTGGCGGTCCGGCAAGTCGACCCTGCTGAACGCGATCATGGGCGAGGAGGTCGCCCCGGTCGAGGGCGTGGACGGCAGCGACGTCTTCACCTGGTACGAGGACGGCGCCCAGCCGAACGCCACCGCCCACTCGACCAGCCACCCGCCGCAGGAGCTGGCGATCGTCAAGTCGGCGACCGGGATGCGGGTGGACCTCGTCGGCTGGCGGGCGGGCGAGTTGCGCGACATCGTGGTGCGGTGGCCCACCCGTACGCTGCGGCAGGTGACCCTGATCGACACGCCGCCCACCGGCGTCGACGAGCAGGGGCGGGCGCCGGTGATGGACCGGATCCTGCGGGAGGCGGACGCGGTGCTGTACCTGACCCGCGACGGCCGCGACAGCGACCTGCGGGTGCTGGAGACCGGCCGGGAGAGCGCCGTCGGGCAGGCCGCCGCGGTGCACGTGATCATGGTGCTGTCCCGGGCGGACGAGACCGGTGGCGGGCGGATCGACGGCCTGGTCAGCGCCCGCCAGCTGGCCCGGCGGCAGCAGCGCGACCCCCGGGTGAACGCGCTCTGCGCGAATGCCGTCGCGTGCAGCGGACTGCTCGGCCTGGCCGGCCGGATTCTCAGCGAGTCGGACTTCGCCGTGCTCGCGGAGCTGGCCCGGTTGCCGCGGCCGGAGCTGGAGCCGCACCTGCTCTCCGCGGATCGCTTCGTCCGCGGCGACGTGCCGTTGCGGCTGGACGCCGAGAGCCGGGCCGCGCTGGTGGACCGGCTAGGGCTCGTCGGGCTCCGGCTGGCCACCACGCTGGTCCGGGCCGGCTGCGACAGCCGGGCGAGGCTCTCCGCCGAGCTGATCCGGCGCAGTGGCCTGACCGAGCTGCGTGAGGCGATGGCCCGGCTCCTCATCGACCGGCGGGACACGCTCAAGGCGCGGTCGGCGCTGGTCGCCGTCGAGGCGCTGCTGCGGGCGGAGCCGGGCCGGGGCACGGACGAGCTGCTCGGCCGGGTCGAGCAGATCCTGGTCGGGGCGCACGAGTTCCGTGAGCTGCGGCTGCTCGCCGCGCTGCGGAGCAGCCGGCTCGGCTTCGACGCCGAACTGGCCGCCGAGGCGCAGCGGCTGATCGGTGGCGACGGGGTCGGTCTGGCGGCCCGGCTCGGCGTCGAGCACGACGCGACCGCCCAGCGGCTGTGGGAGGTCGCCGCCGAGGCGCAGTGGCGGTGGCGTAGCCGCGCGGAGGACCCGCTGCTACGGCTGAGCCAGCGGCGCGGGGCCGAGGTCGTCGTCCGCAGCTGCGAGGGGATGATCGCCGAGCTGGCCGAGGGGGGCCGGTGACCGTCGACGGCGGAGCAGGCTGAGCGGGCGGACCCGCTCCAGCGGCAGGAAGCAGGTCATGGCCACCAGGTGCGGGGCGAACGAGATGGTGATCGTCGCGATGGTCACCAGGTGGAACGAGTAGAAGAAGCCCACCGCGGCGAACCGCCACCGCTGGGGCAGCACGAAGACCAGCGGGCTGAGCAGCTCGAAGGCGATGATGCCCCACTGGGCGACGATCAGCAGGTGCGGCACCTGGGCGATCAGGTCGGCCAGGTCGGTGCCGCGCCGGATGATCGCCCGGGCCAGCACCGAGCCGGTCGCCCAGTCCAGGCCGCCGAAGCGGAACTTCGCCCAGGCGGCCAGGAAGTACGTGCAGATCACCGCGATCTGGGTGACCCGCAGCGCCCAGCCGCCCGCCTCGGTACGGGTGGGATCGCCGTGCCGGGCCCGCCCGGCGGTGGGCAGGACGGCCAGTGCGACGAGCAGCCCGAACCGGTCGTGGTCGACCTTGCCGTAGCTCATCGCGACGATCATCCACTCGAAGTAGAGCGCGAAGACCGCCCAGCCGAGCAGCCGGGGCGCCCGCCCGGTCGCGGCGAGCAGGGAGAGCGCCAGCAGCAGCCAGAAGATCACGCCGACCAGTGCCGGGGTGGGCGTGGGCAGCGGCAGCAGCCGGCCGATCAGCAGCGGCTGGTAGAGGTCTCCGGGTACGTCGACCCGGCTGCGTACCCAGGGCGTGAAGACGACCAGATCGGCGGCGACGAAGAGGTAGACGAGGGTGCGGAAGGCGGCCACCCGGCCGCGCGGGACCGCCTCGGTCAGCCAGCTGGTCACGGGATGGCCTGCCAGCGTACGGCGGTCTGGTCGGTCCAGCGACCGGTGGGGCGTCCGCCCTGGATGTCGTACCAGCGGACCACGATGCGGACCTCGACCAGCTCGGGGGCGGCGGGGTGGCGCTCGGCGTACGCGTCGGCGACCCGGCGCAGCCGGCTCGGGTCGGCGATGTAGCGGCTCTGCTGGCCCTCGATCTCGGCGCGGCGGATGCCCGTGGCGTCCTGGCCCAGTGCGACCACCGCGCCGGTGCGGTCGACACCCTCGACCCGGGTGTCCGGCGCGGGCGCGTCCGGCGGGTCGGAGGTGGAGTACATCCGGAACGGCCCGAAGGGGAAGTCGTCGTCCGTGCCCCGGAGGGTGCCGGCGAGGAGCAGCGCCAACCCGAGCACGGTGGCGCCCAGCCGGACCGCTCGCCCGCGGGTGGTCAAGGTCTCCATCGGCTGGTCACGATACGGGATCGGACCACCGGGAGGGTCCGTCCGTCGTCCAGTTGGCGCTGACCGTGTCGGCAGTTGGCTGTGGAGACGGCGCCGGCCGGGCCCCAGGGTGAGGGGACCCGGCCGGCTCAGGAGTTGGTGGTGACTCAGTGCTCGTGCGTGGCCATCTTCTCGCGGACCTCGTCCATGTCCAGCTTCTCGACCTGCTCGATCAGGTTCTCCAGCGCGGACTCGGGCAGGGCGCCGGGCCGGGCGTAGACGATCACGCCATCCTTGATCGCCATCACGGTGGGGATCGAGCGGATGTTGAACTTGGCCCCCAGCTCCTGCTCCGCCTCGGTGTCGACCTTGCCGAAGACGATGTCCGGGTGCTTCTCGGACGAGCGCTCGTAGACCGGGGCGAAGCGCTTGCACGGGCCGCACCAGTCGGCCCAGAAGTCGAGCAGGACGATGCCGTCGCGTTCGGTGACCTCTTCGAAGTTGGCCGTGGTCAGCTCAACCGTTGCCATTGCTCTCTCCGATCAGCGCGGATTGCCTACGTCCAGTGGAACCAGGGCCGATGTCGTCCAATTCCCGTGACGTACGCGACGAAACGCTCCGCAACGACGCGATCACGCTCCGATCCGCCGAGCTTAATCTCTCAACGCGGTTGTGTGGAACGCAAGTGCATGTCGCACTTGCGTGACGACAGGTGATGGGAGCGCTTCCAGGGAGATCGCGGCGAGCGCCTGACGCGGAACGTCAATTTGTCGCTTGACATGGAGCTATCCGGGGCCTGGAGATCGCTTTCGGGGTGGCCGCCCGTCACTCAGAGTGTTGTTACAAAAAGGTAAATGTGACCTCCGTCTCTGTCGATGTGGGGTCGCCGTACGGCAGAATCTCTCGCATCAGAGCGTGGGCGGCGGGTGCCGGGGAGGGCCCCGCCGCTCATTGCGTCTCCACCCCGATCGATCCGGGTGTGACATTTCCTGGCTGGCCGTGCCCTCGGCGTCGACTTAACACGCGGTAAGGCATGCTGTGCCGAACTCCATCGCCGCCCGTCGAAGGGGGACAAGGATGCAGTTCGGCCGCTACTACGAGGAGTTCGAGGTCGGTGCGGTCTACCGGCACTGGCCGGGGAAGACGGTCACCGAGTACGACGACCACCTCTTCTGCCTGCTCACCATGAACCACCACCCGCTGCACATGGACGCCCACTACGCCGGGTCGGCGACCCAGTTCAAGCGCAACGTGGTGGTCGGCAACTACATCTACTCGCTGCTGCTGGGCATGTCGGTGCCGGACGTCAGCGGCAAGGCGATCGCCAACCTGGAGGTCGAGTCGCTGCGGCACGTCGCCCCGACCTTCCACGGCGACACCATCTACGGCGAGACGACAGTGCTGGACAAGCGGGAGTCCGCCTCGAAGCCGGACCGGGGCGTGGTGGCCGTGGAGACCCGGGGCTACAACCAGGACGGCACCCTGGTCTGCGTCTTCCGCCGCAAGGTGATGGTCCCCAAGAAGGAGTACGCCGCCGCGGCTGTGCCCGAGGGCGTCGACCCGGAGCGGCCCAGCTTCCCCGAGCCGCGCTGACGCCCGATCCGCGACGCCAGGCCCCTTCCGATCCGAGTGGCAGGGGCCTGACGTGCGTTTCGGGGCATATGCTGGCGCCGGAGGTCCCATGAGCGAGCGCAGCGAGCGAATCAACAGGCTCAGCGCGTGGGTGCCTC
>NZ_JBEYER010000029.1:0-3869 GCF_040634005.1 Micromonospora sp. NPDC007271 | reverse complement strand
TCACGGCGTCGTGGAGCGCAGCGGAGCGGCGACGTGAGCGAGCGCAGCGAGCGAATCAACAGGCTCAGCGCGTGGGTGCCTCACGGCGTCGTGGAGCGCAGCGGAGCGGCGACGTGAGCGAGCGCAGCGAGCGAACCATCAGGCTCGGCGCGTGGGTGCCTCAGGACGCCGCGGAGCGGAGCGGAGCGGCGGCATGAGCCACTCGGTCGCCGGAGAGCCGCCCGCTGCCGGCCGCCGGGCCGCACCGCTGACCACCGCCGTCTACTCCGCCGCCGAGTGGGACCTGCTGACCGAACTGCCGGGCCGGGTCCTCGTCGCCGCCGCCTCGCCCGGGCCCGGGCGCCCGCCGCGCGGCGTGGCCGCCGGGCTGGCCGGGCTCGACGCCGTGGCGGCCGGTCGGGGGTTCGACAGCGACCTGGTCCGGGCCGTGGTCTCCGCGATCTACGCCCGGCACGACGGCGCCACCGAGCGGGACGACCAGCTCACCGACATGGTCGACCTGCTCGCCGCCTGCCGGGCCGCGGTGCGGGTGCTCCGGCGACGTGCCGACCCGGCCGACTCGGCGGCCTACCGGCAGTGGGTGGAGTCCGTCGCGGCCCGGGTCTGCCGGGCCGGCGAGGCCGGGTGGAGCCCCGCCGACCGGCGCTTCCTCGACCGACTCGGCGGTGCGCTCGGCCTGCGCTGACCAGGTCCGTCCGACCGGCACCGGCTGCCGGGCCGGGCGTCAGCCGCCCTTCTGTACGCCCTGCGTCTCGGCGAGCACCAGCCGGGCGATCACCTGTCCGGCCGGGTCGTAGAGGGTGCAGACGGCGCGTTGCCCGGGCACCTCCACGGCCAGCGGCCGGCCGGCCCGCGCCGCCCAGAACAGGGTCGCGGTGACCTCTCCGCCCCACGGTGCCAGGGTCAGCGTGGTGGCCGGGAAGCCCGGCTGGGTGATGGTCGCCCGCGCCACGCGGGCCGAGGCGAAGCCGTACGTGATCAGCGGCCGTCCGGGGCGGGCCGCTCGCGTACCTCGAAGAAGGGCAGCGACTCACCGTTGCCGTAGACCGAACGAAAGTTCTCGTCCTCCGGCAGATCGTGGTAGCGGCCGGTGCGGGTGTCGAACCAGGTGATGTCGACGATGTGATCACGAGACGGGCTGAGCATCAGCTCGTCGTCGCCGATCCGGATGCCCGTACGCAGCGCTCGGTCCACCGGCAGCGCGCTGGGGTTCGGCCACGGTCCGGGGGACGCTCCGGTTGCCGTGCTCGTGCCTGACGATCGACCACCGGCGGCCGGTCCCGCTGCACCGTCCGGCCCACCCGGGCCGCAGCCCGTCGCCACGCTCGCCAGCAGGACCGCCACCGCGGTGCGTCGTATCCGCGCCCTCATCCGGCACCCCCGATCGTGGCGGCAGCCTAGGCGATGTCGGCTTGTCCCGAGGACCCGTTCGGCGGCCGACGCCGGCCGCTCGGTCGGCGGGTGCCCGAACCCTCGCGGCGGCGGGCACCGGTCCGGGCCGTACGCTCTGGAAACCGTGACCGACGACCAGCTCGACGTGGGTGTGGGGCCGTGGCCCGGCGACCCGCCGGACGACCCGCGGTACGACCCGGAGCTGCTCGCCGAGGGCGACCGGCGCAACGTGGTGGACCGCTACCGCTACTGGCGGCGGGAGGCGGTGGTGGCGGACCTGGACCGGCGCCGGCACGACTTCCACGTGGCCATCGAGAACTGGCAGCACGACTTCAACATCGGCACGGTGGTCCGGAACGCCAACGCCTTCCTCGCGGCCGAGGTGCACATCGTCGGGCGGCGGCGGTGGAACCGGCGCGGGGCCATGGTGACCGACCGCTACCAGCACGTGCGCCACCATCCCACGATCGAGGAGTTCGTCGCCTGGGCCGCGGAACGGGAGCTGCCGGTGGTGGGCATCGACAACCTGCCCGGCTCGAAGCCGCTGGAGACGAGCGTCCTCCCGCGGCACTGCGTCCTCCTCTTCGGCCAGGAGGGGCCGGGGCTGTCCGAGGTGGCCCGGGCCGCCTGCGACCAGCTCTTCTCCATCGCCCAGTACGGCTCGACCCGGTCGATCAACGCCGGGGTGGCCAGTGGCATCGCCATGCACGCCTGGATCCGCGCCTACGCCGGGCCGCCGCCGGACTGACGCCATTCGCCCGATCCGCCCGCTCCGCTTGACGCCCCGCCGATGCCGGGTGACGGTGGAAACGTGAGTGTCGCGATGAGTTGTCCGAGGTGTGGCGGGTCCGTCCGGGGGCCGGACCTGATGCACGGTGAGTCGCGGTGCCTGCGCTGCGGCCCGGTGCCCCCGCTGCACGTCCCCGAGCGCATCGGCGCCGAGATCCTGGCCAGCGTGGTGGGTCGGGTGGCCGCCGACGCCGATCCGGCCGGCCGGTCGGGGGTGCCGCTCTGGTGCCCGTGGCCGCTGCCCACCGGCTGGACGCTGAGCGGGGTGGCCTGGGCCGGCGACGACCGCGCCGGGGTACGCGCCACCGCGGTGGCCTGCGCCGGCCCGGCCCCGTTCGACGGCGGGCCGGCCGACCTGCTCTTCGTGGCCGAGGAGCCGGGCGTCGGGCTGGGTTCGCGCTTCGCCGGCCTGCCCGGTCCCGACCCCGGTCCGCAGGTCGCGGAGGCGCTGACGGAGCCCGGCCCGGGCCATCCCGAACGGGTGCCGAGCGCCAAGATCCGGGTCGGTGGCCACCCCACTCCACTGTGGCTCGTGAATTCGCCGACCGATCGAAGTGCGTACGCCGGCGAGGCTCGGGGAATGTGGCTTCATGCGATAGCCTGGCCGGCGAGTGCGGGTCACCTCCTCGCGGAAGAAGTCGTGCTGCACGACCTCACCGAGTGGACTCCGCCCGAACTCGTGTACGGCGCACCGTCTCCGTACCTCCACGGGCAGGCCTGACCGGGCCGGCGCCGGTGGTCGGAAGACGGACGCAGATATTCACTGTACGACACCATGCTGATACTCTGGGTACCACTGCGGTAAACGGACCCGGCGCCGCGCGAGAGGATGGCCCGCCATGGTCAAGAAGGTCCTCACCTGGGCCGGCATCGCATTCTTGATCTTCTTCGTTGCCTACCGGCCGAACTCCGCCGCCGACGTCTTCAAGTCTCTCGGCGGCGGCATCATGGACATCGCTCAGGGCTTCGGCGACTTCTTCACCAGCCTGGTCGCCTAACCGCCGATGGGAAGCCCCTCCGGTCCGCCCTACGACCCCGACGATCCCGACCGGGAGCGCCGGGAGCGAGACACCGAGCCCATCCCCCGGATAGACCCTGACGACGGTCCCGGCTACGGCCCGGGCCCCGGCTACGGCGACGGTCCTTCCCTTTCGGACGACGCGGCCTTCGGCGACGAGCCGGGCTACGCCGGCGAGGGCCGTTCCGGGCGGGCCTGGATCCGCGACCCGGAGGGCGGTTACCAGCCGCCGCAGATCTCCGAGGACGAGCTGGCCGGGCTGCGCGCCGACGCCGCCGGCATGGCCCCCCGTCGGGTGCTGCCGCTGGAGGACGAGCCCAGCTCGCTGGTGGCCCGCTACCTGTTCCCCACCGAGCGCTACCGGGGCGAGTGGAAGCGGCACTGGATCCACCTCTCCACGCCGATCATCATCGGCGTCGCCGCCACCTTCGTCCTCGGCTACCTCTCCGGCTTCCTCGCCGGGCGGAACGTCGGGGCGCTGACCACCGTCGCGGTGCTGCTCTGGTTCGCGGTGATGGCCTGGGTCGCCTGGCGGGTCGCCGACTGGTGGTACGACCGCTTCATCCTGACCAACAAACGGGTGATGGTGGTCAACGGCATCGTCACCCGGAAGGTGGCGATGATGCCGCTGGCCCGGGTCACCGACATGAAGTACGAGCAGAGCCCGAGC
>NZ_JBEYER010000028.1:0-66995 GCF_040634005.1 Micromonospora sp. NPDC007271 | reverse complement strand
CCGCCACCCGAACGGTCCGGGACTTCGTCCCCAGGGAAGCCGGCAAGGTGGGCGTCTACCTGTGTGGTCTCACCCTCCAGGCCCCGCCGCACATCGGCCACCTTCGGTCCGGTGTCAACTATGACGTGCTGCGCCGCTGGCTGGTCGCCGCCGGCTTCGAGGTCACCTTCATCCGCAATCTGACCGACATCGACGACAAGATCCTGTTCAAGGCGATGGAGCAGGGCCGCCCGTTCTGGTCGATCGCGTACGCCAACGAGCAGATTCTGGCCGAGTCGTACCGGGCGCTGAACGTGCTGCCGCCGACCTACGAGCCGCGGGCCACCGGGCACATCCCGGAGATGCACGAGCTGATCGCCCGGCTGATCGAGACCGGGCACGCCTACCCGGCCACCGACGGCTCCGGCGACGTCTACTTCGACGTGGCCTCCTGGCCGGCGTACGGGTCGCTGTCCGGGCAGTCGCCGGAGGACATGCAGCCCGCCGGGGACGCCCCGGAGCGGGGCAAGCGCGACCCGCGCGACTTCGCGCTCTGGAAGGGCGTCAAGCCGGACGAGCCGGCGGACGCGTACTGGCCGTCGCCGTGGGGCCGGGGCCGGCCCGGCTGGCACATCGAGTGCTCGGCGATGTGCTGGCGCTACCTGGGTGCGGAGTTCGACATCCACGGCGGCGGGCTCGACCTGACCTTTCCGCACCACGAGAACGAGCTGGCCCAGTCCCAGGCGGCCGACCTGCCGTTCGCCCGCTACTGGGTGCACCACGGCCTGCTCGGCATCGGCGGCACCAAGATGGGCAAGTCGCTGGGCAACGCCCTCGACCTCGACTACGTGGCGTCCCTCGGGGTGCGCCCGGTGGAGCTGCGCTACTACTACGTCGCCGCGCACTACCGGTCCCGCATCGACTACTCCGAGGACGCGCTGCGCGAGGCCGCGGTCGCGTACCGGCGGATCGAGGGCTTCGTGCAGCGGGCCGCCGAGCGGGTCGGCGCCGGGCCGCTCGGCGAGCTGCCGCCCGGCTTCGTCGCGGCGATGGACGACGACCTCAACACCTCCGCCGGCCTGGCCGTGCTGCACGAGGTGCTCCGGGACGGCAACACGGCGCTGAACGCCGGCGACGATGTGACCGTCCGCACGGCGCTCGCCGCCACGCGGGCGATGCTGGATATCCTCGGCGTCGACCCCCTGGACCCGGCCTGGACGGGCGGCGGCCACGCGAGCGACCTGCGCGGCGTGGTGGACTCCCTGATCGCGCTCGCCCTGGAGCAGCGTGCCCAGGCCCGCAGCCGCAAGGACTGGGCCGCCGCGGACGCCGTACGCGACCAGCTCAAGCAGGCTGGCGTGGTGGTCGAGGACACCCCCCAGGGCCCCCGTTGGACTATTGGAGAGCAGGACTGATGGCCGGCAACTCGCAGCGCCGTGGCCGGCGACTGACGCCGAAGGCGGGTGCCCCGAAGGGCTCCGGCGGCAAGAACCGGGACGCCCTCGCGGGTCGGGGCCGGACCCTGCCCGCCGACGAGCGGCCCTGGCACAAGGCGTACTCGGGCACCGAGAAGCTTCCCCAGCGCACCGCCTGGAAGCAGGATAAGGAGCGCCGCGCGGCGGCCGAGGAGGGGCGCGCCCCCAAGATCGGCCTGCCGGGCACCAAGGACACCACCTGGGGCAAGGGCAGCCGGGCCGGCGTGCCGCTGAAGGGCGGCAAGGGCAAGCCCGCCGGCCGGGGTGGCCCCCGGGTCGCCCCGGGCCGTAAGTCCAACCCGGCGAAGGACAGCCCGGAGCTGCTGGTCGGCCGGAACCCGGTGCTGGAGTCGCTGCGCACCCAGGTGCCGGCGACCGCCCTCTACACGGCCCAGGGCATCGACATCGACGACCGGATCAACGAGATCGTCCGGACCGCCGCCGACCGGGGCATCGCGATCCTGGAGGTCAGCCGGGCCGAGCTGGACCGGATGACCGGCGGCGTGCTGCACCAGGGCGTCGGCCTCCAGGTGCCGCCGTTCGCGTACGAGCCGTTCGAGGACATGATGGCGGCCTCGCTGGAGCAGGCCGCCCCGCTGCTGGTCGCGCTGGACGGGGTCACCGACCCGCGCAACCTCGGCGCGGTGATCCGGTCCGCCGCCGCGTTCGGCGCGCAGGGGGTGTTCGTACCCGAGCGGCGGGCCGCCGGGATCACCGCGACCGCCTGGCGGACCAGTGCCGGTGCTGCCGCGCGGGTGCCGGTCGCCCAGGTCACCAACCTGACCCGGTCGCTGAAGGCGTGCAAGGACGCCGGCTTCGTCGTGGTCGGCCTGGACGCCGACGGCGAGACCGACCTGTACGACCTGGAGGCCGCGGTCGGCCCGCTGGTCGTGGTGGTCGGCTCGGAGGGGCGCGGGCTGTCCCGGCTGGTCGGCGAGACGTGCGACCTGACCGTCAGCATCCCGATGGTCTCCGACGTCGAGTCGCTCAACGCCAGCGTCGCCGCCGCGGTCACCCTCGCCGAGGTCGCCCGCCGGCGCGTCGTCGAGGCCTGACCCGCGTCCGCAGACACGGAAAGGGGCGGTCCGCCGTGACGGACCGCCCCTTTCGCGTACGTCAGATCCGGTTGCCGGTCCCAGCGTGGAAGACGTGGCTGCGGCCCGAGCGCGGCTTCACGAACACGGTGTCGCCCATGTTCGGCATGGAGCGGCGGTCGGTCCGCACGACGAAGCGCTCGGAGTTGCCACCGAGCGCGGCGTGGCCGTAGATGTTGGCGTCGGAGCCCAGGTCCTCGACGAGCTCGACCACGACCGGCATGCCGCCCTCGGTCGGGCTGACCAGGTCGCAGTCCTCCGGACGGAAGCCGACGGTGACCTTGCCGTCGCCGCCCTCGGCCTTGGCCGCCTCGACCTGCTCACGGGTCAGCGGCACGTGCATGTCGGCGAACTCGGCGCCCTGCTCGGTCAGCGGCACCGTCTTGATGTTCATGGCGGGGGAGCCCATGAAGCCGGCGACGAAGACGTTGGCCGGGGTGTCGTAGAGCGCCCGCGGGGTGTCCACCTGCTGGAGGACGCCGTCGAGCATGACCGCGACCCGGTGACCCATGGTCATGGCCTCGACCTGGTCGTGGGTCACGTACACGGTGGTGACGCCCAGCTTGGCCTGGAGCGACGCGATCTGCGTACGGGTCTGCACCCGGAGCTTGGCGTCGAGGTTCGACAGCGGCTCGTCCATGAGGAAGACCTGCGGCTCGCGGACGATCGCGCGGCCCATGGCGACCCGCTGGCGCTGGCCACCGGAGAGCGCCTTCGGCTTGCGGTTGAGGAAGTCCTCGAGCTGGAGCAGCGCCGCCGCCTCCTTGACCCGCCGGTCGATCTCCGACTTCGAGGTCTTGCGCAGCTTGAGCGCGAACGCCATGTTCTCGTACACCGTCATGTGCGGGTAGAGGGCGTAGTTCTGGAAGACCATCGCGATGTCGCGGGCCTTCGGCGGGAGGTGGGTGACGTCCCGGTCGTCGATGTAGATGGCGCCGTCGTCGACGTCCTCCAGGCCGGCGAGCATCCGCAGGCTGGTGGACTTGCCGCAACCCGACGGGCCGACCAGGACGAGGAACTCCCCGTCGCCGATCTCGAGGTCGAGCTGGTTGACCGCGGGGCGCTCGGTGCCCGGGTAGATCCGGGAGGCCTTCGCGTAGGTGACCGTAGCCATGGTGGAGCGCTTCCTTTCACCGGCAGGAACGTGCCGGACGATCCGAGTGAGAAGGAGCGACCGGCACCCTCGGTGCCGGCCAGCGGGCGTTGCCCGGACAGCCGAGGCCAACCGGAGCGTCGTCCGTGTCATTGCACGGTAAACGGCTTTTCCGACCATGCCAAGATGAGAAACATCCGGTGGGACCGATCGCATACGGCATAACGGTCACCCGAGCACGCCGAGGCAGCAATCCCCACGGTCCGCACCGGGCGCGGCGACCATCCGTCGGCGCCGAGGTCGGGAAATTGACGTTTTCCATGCTCGGGAGGCCTGCCGAGCGGGATTTGCCGACCTCAGTCGCTATGCTGACCACGGCAACACGCGCCCCTGTAGCTCAGCTGGCCAGAGCACTCGCCTTGTAAGCGAGATGTCGCCGGTTCGATCCCGGCCGGGGGCTCCAGTTACATCGGGCGTCTCGAGGCGGTGGCCTGGACGACGTGCGGCGGGACGCCCAGCTCCGTCAGCCGGACACGACCGTGTGCCGCAGGTCGTGCAGGCGGACACCGGGCAGGTTGGCGGTCTCGCGGCGCCGGGCGAAGAGCGGCTGAGGTTGGTCGGCTTCATCGGGGTGTCCCGCCCGGAGGGGAAGACAAGCCCGTGGTCCTTCCGCGGCGGCACCTGCCTGCCGCACCACGTCATGGAACACCTGTCTGGCCGCTCGCCGTCGGGCGATGATTTTCGACCGGTCGGCCGGTCTGTCACGGTGACAGTTCTCCGCTTCGACCTGGAGTTTCCACCATGCCTGGTTCGCCGGTAATCGTCAGCCTGCCGATCGCTGATCGCTCGACGTCACACCGCTTCTACTCCGCCGCCCTCGGCCTCGCGACGGTTGGTGAGCCGGCAGCGGACGGGATACCCGAGCCGCTCCAGTTCGCCGTGAACGACGGCTTGCGGTTGATGTTGGTGCCGAGCGGGGGCTTCGGCTGGGTCATCGGCGACCACGAGGTCGCCGACCGGGGCCGTAGTGAATGCGTGCTCGGCCTGACCGTCCAGAGCCCCGCCGAGGTCCACCGGATCGTCGAGCAGGCCCAATCTGCGGGCGCCCGGATCGTGACGCCGCCAGCCGCGCAGCCGTGGGGTTACGCCGGCACATTCGCCGACCCCGACGGTCACCTATGGCTGGTGACGGCGGCCTGACATGCGGAAATTGGTTGCGGGGGCTGGCCCGCCGAGGCCCCGCCGCTCCGCCGCATCTCAGTGACCGCGGCGGGCCTCGCGCTCGGCGCGCTTGCGCTCGCGCTGCTCGCGGCTCCACTGCTTACGCCGTTCGAGGTCCTCCTTCCACAGGTCGCGGGCCTGCCGGGAACCGCCCTGGACGGCGCCCTCCACCGTCGGCGGGCCGGCGAGGTTGCGGAACACCCATCCCAGGAGGCGTCCACCTTCACCGGGCACCTTCTTCTCCTCGGCAGCCATCGTGCAGCCTCCGTCCCGCGACCATTGGTTGGTGGCCAAATGGTTTGTGCACCAATGGTTGGTACCGTAGCACCGTGGCGAAAATCGGTGAAGGGGCGGGCGACCTGAGTCAGATCGACAACCCGCTGGCGCTGGAGCAGCAGGTCTGCTTCGCCCTGTCCGTCGCGGCCCGCGGCGTCGTGGCCGTGTACCGTCCGCTGCTCGAACCGATGGGCCTGACCCACCCGCAGTACCTGGTGATGCTCGCCCTCTGGCAGCACGCGCCGCTGTCCGTACGCGAGCTGAGCCGTCTGTTGCAGCTCGACCCGGGCACGCTGTCGCCCCTGCTCAAGCGGCTGGAGGCGATCGGCTATCTGCAGCGCGAGCGGAACCCGGCCGACGAGCGCAGTCTCGCGGTGACCCTCACCGCCAAGGGAAGGGCACTGCGTAGCGAGGCCGAGCGCATCCCGCCGGCCATCGTCGAGCGGCTCGGCATGCCGCTGGCCGACCTGCGCCAGCTCCACGCCGCGCTGACCGAGGTCATCGAGGCCGCCGGGCAGGCGTCGAAGGCGCAGCAGGCCGACCGTCGGACGTGACGCCCGGCGCAGCGGTCGTGGCCGGTGACAGGGCCACGACCGCTGCCCGGAGGGCCATCAGTTCGGCCGTCAGCCCCAGTGCTGCGGGGCGGGCTGGCGGGTGGTGGCGTTGATCCGATTGAAGAAGTTGGTGGTGGCGATCCACAGCACCAGCGCGGCCAGTTCCTTCTCCCCGAAGTGCCGGGCGGCCTCCGCCCACACGCCGTCCGGCACCGGGTCGCTCCGGTCGGCGAGCCGGGTCGCGGCCTCGGCCAGGGCGAGCGCGGCCCGCTCCGCGTCGGTGAAGTACGGCGTCTCCCGCCAGGCCGCCAGGGCGAACAGCCGCTCCTCCGTCTCGCCCGCCTTCCGGGCGTTGCGCGCCCCGGCGTCGACGCAGGCGCTGCATCCGTTGATCTGGCTGGCCCGCAGGTGGACCAGCTCCAGCGTGTTGCCGGGTACGCCCGCCGAGTGCGCGGCCTTGTAGAGCAGGTTGACCGCCTGTACCGCGTCGGGGAACAGCGCTGCCGGGTTCGAGATACGTGCTTCGAGAGCCATTTCCATCCGTCCTGTGTTGTTACGCTGGCCGGCGTCGTCGCGCCGCCCGCCGTCCTGCCTCACGGTGATGTCGAGGGTGGGACGAGCGGCGTGACAGATGTGACGGCGGTCACGCGAGGGCCGTGAAGGGTGGCGAGGCCGTGAGCGACACGGATCTGCTGGTCCGGCGCTTCGAGGAAGAGCGCTCCCGACTGCGCACGGTGGCGCACCGGATGCTCGGCTCCCCGGCCGAGGCCGAGGACGCCGTGCAGGACACCTGGCTGCGGCTCACCCGTGCGGACGCCGACGCCATCGACAACCTGCCGGGCTGGCTGACCACCACCGTCGGGCGGGTCTGCCTGGACCGGCTGCGCTCCGCCAGCGCTCGGCACGAGGAGCCGGCGGACGTGGCCGGGGAGTCGGCGGCCGCCGAGACGGTCGGCGGGCGTGACCCGGAGCAGGAGGCGCTGCTCGCCGAGTCGGTCGGTCAGGCGCTCGAGGTGGTGCTCACCACCCTCGGCCCCACCGAGCGGCTGGTGTTCGTGCTGCACGACATGTTCGCCGTCTCCTTCGAGGAGATCGCGCCGGTGGTCGACCGCAACGTCGCGGCCGTACGGCAGATCGCGAGCCGCGCCCGGCGCCGGGTGCAGGGTCGGTCGGTCGACCCGGAGGTCGACCCCGCCCGGCAACGCCGGGTGGTCGAGGCGTTCCTCGTCGCCTCCCGGGAGGGCCGCTTCGACGACCTGGTCAGCCTGCTCGACCCGTACGTGGTCCTGCGCGGCGACGCCGCCGCCGTGCGGATGGGCGGGACGGCGGAGCTGCGCGGCCGGGCCGGCGTGGCCGGCTTCTTCACCGGGCGGGCGCAGGCGGCGGTGCCCGCGTTCGTCGACGGGATGCCGGGCGCGGTCGTCATCATGGGTGGCCGGACCACCATCGCGCTCAGCTTCACGGTCACCGACCGGATCCTCGCGATCGAGGTCGTGGCCGATCCCGACCGGCTCCGCGACCTCGATCTGGTCGTGGACGGGGCGCCGGCTCGATGAGCCGGGCGGTCGAGGAGTCCAACCGGGCCATGCTGCGCGCCCGGGACGCCATGGACCGCGCGTACGCCCAACCGCTGGACGTGCCGGCGCTGGCCCGCATCGCGCACGTCTCCGAGGCGCACTTCATCCGTACCTTCCGCGCCACGTTCGGCGAGACCCCGCACCGCTATCTGCAACGACGCCGGGTCGAACGGGCGATGTACCTGCTGGTCCGCACCGACCAGCCGGTCACCGAGATCTGCTACGCCGTGGGCTTCGGCAGCCTGGGCACGTTCAGCCGGACGTTCCGGGACATCGTCGGCGAGTCCCCGTCGGCGTACCGGCAGCACCGGGCGGTCGCGCCGGGCGTGCCGAGCTGCTTCATCAAGGCGTGGATGCGGCCGAGCGACGCCGGCCGCAGGCTCAGCGCCCGCGTACCCGACGGCGGACGCTGACCCAGAGCCGGTCGCCGAGCCGGCTCCGCCGGATCCAGCGCAGCCCGGCGAACCTGCCCTGCTGTGGCGCCCGGGGCCGGGGCGGGGCGGTGACCAGGGCGTACGTGGTGCCGGTAGACGGGCGGGTGGTGCCGGGCTCGAGCCGCTGCGACGCCACCGCCAGCGCGGTGAACTGCTGGAGGATCCGGGAATCCGGCCGACCGCCCTGCACCGCCTTGCGCAGCGCCTGCTCCACCACCGGACGGCGCATCAACCCGGTGAGCGGGCCCGAAGCCGTGTCGAGCAGGTCGGCGACCGCCGCCACGCCGTCGCCCTCCCAGACCCGGACAGCGGTGGACGGGCCGCTGGTGGCACTCACGAACGGCACGTCCGCCCACTCGGGCACCAGCCGGGCGATCAGCGCGGTGTGCAGCAGTCGGTCGCGCTTCTGGGCCGCAGTGAGCGCGAAGGTGGTGGCGACGAAGCCCGGGGCCAGGAACGGGGTGACCATGCCGGTGACGTAGGCGGAGGTGCACCAGCGGCGCATCCGTTCGACCAGGTACAGGTAGTCGATCAGGTGTTCGTCGCGCAGGCCGACCGCGCGGGCGCGGGCCAGGATCGCGGCGATCCGGGCCCGTTCGGCGGCCAGTGCCTCCGGTGCCACGGCGGCGCTCGGCGCGCCGGCCATCAGGCGCGACAGGCCCGCCTGCTCGGGGGTGGGCGCCGGATCGGCGTCGGCCGGCGGGTACCAGTAGCCGACGGCCAGCTCGCCGGCCGCGCCGGTGAAGCTGGCCGGCCGTACCGACTCGGGGAGTGTCGCCCGGGCCGCCGGGCGGATCAGGTACGTCGACGGGAACTGATGGTCGTGCAGGTCCGCGACCAGGCGGGCGCGCTCCCGCAGGCCGGTGTCGAGGACGGCCGCCGGGGCGCCGGCGCGCTGGATCACGTGCTCCGGGTCGAGCCCGCGCCGATCCCGCAGCCGCTGTACGAGCTCGCGGGCCACCTCGCCCTCCACCCGGGTGTCGTCGTTGGTGGCGAACCGGGGAGTGCGGCCGGCGGCGACCAGCGCCGCGGCGATGAGCCGGGAGTCCTTGCCGCCGGAGAGGCCGAGGGTGACCTCGCCGTCGTGGAGCTGGTGCAGGCTGGTGGCGGCCGTGGTCAGGGCGTCGGCGGCTCGGTCCAGCTGCTCGTCCACCGGCCGTCCCTGGTCGGCGTACCCGCTGCCCACCACGTCGTCGGTGGCGAACCGGAGCTCGGCGGCGACGTCCCAGCCGCCGCCGGCCCGGCGGCGACCGGTGACCCGCTCGCCGGGGCGGAGCAGCCGGGTGCCGGCGATCGGGGACAGGTCGCCACCGAAGTGACCGCAGACGGTGTACGACGTCCACCCGGCCGGGTCGGGCCGGACCCGATCATGCAGGAACGCGGCCAGTGCGGTGGGACGGGTGCAGTACGCGGTCACCCCGTCGGCCTCGCCGGTGAAGACCCGGGCCATGCCGAGCCAGTCCTGTTGCAGGACGAAGTGGTCGGTGCCCAGCGCCAGCAGGCCGAACGGCGGCACCACGTCCCGGTGCACGTCCGCCCCGGCGAGCAGGCGGCCGGCCAGCGCCGCCGGGCCGGCCGCGACGTCGAGCCCCACCGGTATCCCCAGCGAGACCGCGGTGACCGGGCCCTCGGTGGCGACTGTCGGCCACCGGTAGCTCCCCAGGTCCCCGGGGTGCAGGACGATCACGCCCCAGTCGTCGGCCCCGAACTCGTGGCGCTGCCAGGAGGCGGGCACCAGCCCGCCGAGGGCCTGCGCGAACCGGGCCGCGCGGGCGGCCCGCGCGCCTTCCGCCTGTGGTGTTTCCGCGAACCAGGCGAGCATGACCTGCATGTGCGATTCCCCGTAGTCGCCGGATGGGCATCTGCGCGACGGCAGGCTAGCAGCGGGGTGCGTGGTGCTGCTGTCCCCTGGGGACGAACGAGGAAGTCGGGATGCCGTTGCTGCCTGCGGGCGGCCGAGGCGTCCCGGCCCGCGCGAACCGGTCAGTTTTGGATAAGCGGGTGCCCGGCGTCCTGCTCTAGCGTTTCCGGCATGACGATGAACGCGATTTCCCGCTCCCAGATCTACGTTCTCGACCAGGACGAGGCCCTCGATTTCTACGTCGGCAAGCTCGGTATGGAGGTCAACACCGACGCGGACCTCGGTTTCATGCGCTGGCTCACGGTCAACCTGCCCGGTGACCCGGAGCGCGAGATCCTGCTGGAGAAGCCCGGGCCGCCGGCCCTCGACCCGGCCACCGCCGAGCAGGTTCGGGAGTTGCTCACCAAGGGGGCGCTGGGCGGCCACATCTTCATGACCACGGACGACGCCCACAAGACGTACGAGGACCTGGTGGCGAAGGGCGTGGACGTCTACGACGAGCCGACCGAGCAGCCGTACGGCATCGACTTCGGCATTCGCGACCCGTTCGGCAACAAGATCCGCATCGGCCAGATGTTCCCGCGTACCTGAGGAGGGTGGACCGGTGACCGGAGCAGTCATGACGCGGCCGGCGACGCGGGCGACCAGGGATCGGGCGCTGCTCGCCGGCGGTGTCCTTGCCGGCCCGCTCTGGGTGGCGGTCGCGCTGGTGCAGGGGTTGACCCGAGAGGGCTTCGACTTTCGCCGTCACCCGGTGAGCGTGCTCAGCAACGGGAACCTGGGCTGGCTGCAGATCGGCGACTTCGTCCTCGCCGGGCTGCTCTGCGTCGGGGCGGCCCTGGCGCTGCGGCGGAACCCCCATCCCGGCCTCGGTCCGGTCAGCGGCCCTTGGCTGCTCGGCCAGTACGGTCTCGGCCTGGTGCTGGCGGGCATCTTCGCGGCCGACCCGCTCGACGGCTTCCCGGCCGGTACGCCGCGCGGCCCGGGCGAGGTGAGCTGGCACGGTGTCGCGCACCTCGGCGCCGGGGCGGTGGCCTTCACGGCGCTCGTGGCGGCCTGCCTGATCGCCACCCGCCGCTTCGCCCGGCGCGGCGAACGCGGCTGGGCGGCGTACAGCGGGATCACCGGAGCCTTCTTCGGGGTGGCCTGGGTGGCGCTGATGGCCAGCGGCGGGCAGGCGGCGGCGCTGGTGGTGTTCGCGGTGGCCGTCGCGGCCGGCTGGGCCTGGCTCTCGGTGACCCTGCTGCGGGCGGTCCGCTGACGCCGGGGCGCGGGGCGCCCATCGTCGGGAGGCGCGTACTAGGCTCGTGCCTCCCGACGACCGTGAGGTGTTCGTGGCGAGTCGACTTCTCTACCTGGCCCGGCATGGTGAGCAGGACCGGCCGGAGGCCGGCGGGGACACCGGCCTCTCCGAGCGGGGGCGGCGGCAGGCGAGCCTGCTGGCGGAACGGCTGCGGGGCACGCCGTTCGCCGCCGTCCACCACGGTCCGGCGCGTCGGGCCGTGGAGACCGCGAAGCTGGTCGCCGCCGCGCTGCCGGGCGTCCCCGTACACGTCTCGGAGAGCGTCGGGGACCACCTTCCGCACGACACCGACCCGACCGACCTGCCCCCGGCGTACGCGGACTTCCTGGCCGCCTTCACCGAGCGCGAGCGGGCCGACGGGCCGCGCCGGACGGCGGAGGCCGTGGCCCGGTTCGCGACCTCGCCCGCCGAGGGCGACGTCCGGGAGCTGGTGATCACCCACAACTTCCTGATCGCCTGGCTCGTCCGGCACGCGCTGGAGGCTCCCGAACGACGCTGGCTCGGGTTGAACCACCACAACTGCGGGCTGACGGTGATCCGCTACGGCGCGGGCGGGCCGCCGAGCCTGATCGCCCACAACGACGTCGCCCACCTGTCGTCCGAGCTGCGGGCCACCGGCCTGCCGCCGGACTACCGGATCTAGGCGGTCGGGCTCGGCGAGGGGCCGGTCCGCTCGATCTGGCCGGTCAGTCGGTGGCCTGGGTGAGCAGTTCGACCACCGCGGCGGTGACGGCGGGTGGTGTGTGCTCGGGCGCGCAGTCCACGTAGCTCGTGGTGACCGCACCCACGGTGAGCTGGTAGGTGAAGGCGTCCGCGCAGTCCGTCGTCGGGGCGGTGGCGGTCGCCTCGGCGAGGAGACGCCGGTCGGCGGTGAGCTGCCGGAGCCGGTCCAGGTCGGCGGGGTCGAGCTGACCGGTACGCGTGGCGCCGGCCCGGTCGACCTTGGTCCAGCGGCCGTCGGGGGTCACGGTCACCGTGTCGTTCAGCCCGGCGAAGCCGCCGGACGTCGTCAGCACCACCTCCACGCCCGGCCGGCCGGCCGGCTCGGTGCCGGCGGCGGGGGCGGGGGCGGTGCTGGTGGGCGCGGCGGTCGGGGCGGCGGCCGGAGTGGTGGCCGGCGTGCTGGCCGGGGCGGTGCCCGTCTCGCCGGCCTGGGCGCACGCGGCGAGCGGGACGAGGAACGCGGCGAGGGCGGCTGCCGCGACCGGGGCTGTTCTCATGCCGGTCGGACGCGCGGCGGCGCCACTCGGTTCCATCCACCTGCGCCGCCTCCTCCGAACGGCCAGTGTCTCCGGCAGGAATCGCCCGCCCCTCTTCCCCTTTCGCCGGTGTATCGCTATATCTACATCCGTGACTACCCCCGTCACAACTTTCCCCCGTCAGGAGGGCCCGTGAAAAGACCCCTTGCCGCCGTCAGCGCAGCGCTGCTCACCAGCGGCGTGCTGGCCTGCGTCACCACCTCGGCGCACGCGGCACCACCCAGCGCACCTGCCCAGGAATCCGCGGCAGCTCGTGCGGACAGCCTGCTCCGCGCCAACCCCGGTGCCGTCCAGGGCGCCAGCGGGGAGGCGTACCAGGTCGTCCGCACCAAGGTGGACGCCTCCGGCGCCGCCCACACCCGGTACACCCGGACCTACCACGGCCTGCGCGTCTACGGCGGCGACTTCGTCATCCACACCGCGCCGGACGGCACGATGGCCGGCACGTCCGTCGGTCTGGCCGCGCCGCTCGCCCTGAGCACCACCGCCAAGGTCAGCTCGGCCGCCGCCGAGTCCAGCGCGCGCAAGGCGTTCTCCGGCACGCTCACCTCGGTGGACGCCCCCGAGCTCTTCGTCGACGCCAGCTCGGGCAAGGGCCGTCTGGCCTGGGAGACCGTCGCCGCCGGCTGGAAGGCCGACAAGCAGACCCCGTCCAAGCTGCACGTGATCACCGACGCCACCACGGGCAAGGTGCTCGGGTCCTACGACGAGATCGAGTCGGTCGCCGGCACCGGCAACAGCATCTACTCCGGCACGGTGAGCATCGACACGACGCTCTCCGGCAGCACGTACCAGATGGTGGACCCGTCGCACGGCAACGGCCGTACCTGCGACATGAACAACGGCACCTCGACCTGCACCACGTTCACCGACGCCGACAACACCTGGGGTGACGGCACCAACTCCAACCGGCAGTCGGCCGCGGTCGACGCCCACTTCGGCGCGGCCAAGACGTTCGACTACTTCAAGAACGTGCACGGCCGCAACGGCATCTTCGGCGACGGCCGCGGCGTGCCGAGCCGGGTGCACTACGGCAACAACTACGTCAACGCGTTCTGGGACGGCGCCCAGATGACCTACGGCGACGGGTCGAGCAACTCCCGTCCGCTGGTCGCGCTCGACGTGGCCGGCCACGAGATGAGCCACGGCGTCACCGAGGCGGTCGCGGGCCTGGTCTACTCCGGTGAGTCGGGCGGTCTCAACGAGGCCACCAGCGACATCTTCGGCACGATGGTGGAGTTCTACGCCAACGCGCCGAGCGACCCGGGTGACTACCAGATCGGCGAAAAGATCAACATCAACGGCAACGGGACGCCGCTGCGCTACATGTACAACCCGTCGCTGGACGGCGCGTCGCACTCCTGCTGGTCCACCTCGACCAAGAACGTCGACGTGCACTACTCGTCCGGCCCGGGCAACCACTTCTTCTTCAACCTCGCCGAGGGCACCGGCTCCACCGCGTACGGCACCTCGCCGGTCTGCGGCTCCGCCCCGGCGGTGACCGGCATCGGCCGGGCCAAGGCGGAGAAGATCTGGTTCCGGGCGCTCGACCTGTACTTCACCTCGAACACCACGTACGTCAACACCACCAACCCGGCGAACACCGCCCGGGCGTACACCCTCAAGGCGGCCACCGACCTGTACGGCAACTGCTCGACCGAGTACAAGACCGTCCAGGCGGCGTGGACCGCGGTCAACGTGGCCGGCAACGACGCGCCCTGCGGTTCGACCGGCAACGACTTCTCCGTCACGCTCTCGCCGACCTCCGGCTCGGTGACCGCGGGCAACGCCGTCTCCACCACCGTGTCCACCGCGACCACCAGCGGGACCGCGCAGACCGTGACGTTCTCCGCGTCCGGCCTGCCGACCGGCGCCTCCGCGTCGTTCAGCCCGTCCTCGGTGACCTCGGGCGGCTCGTCCACCCTCACCATCAGCACCTCGTCGAGCACCCCGACCGGTACCTACAGCGTCACCGTCACCGGCACCGGCACCTCGGTGAACCACACGGCGACCTACACGCTGACCGTGAACGGCGGCAGCGGTGGCTGCACCGGTGCCGGGCAGAAGCTGGGCAACCCCGGCTTCGAGTCCGGTAACACCGTCTGGACGGCCTCGTCCGGCGTCATCGGCCAGTACGGCTCCAGCGGCCAGCCGACCCACGGCGGCACCTGGAACGCCTGGATGGACGGCTACGGCAGCACCCACACCGACACGCTCTCCCAGGCGGTGAGCCTGCCGTCCGGGTGCACGTCGTACAACTTCAGCTTCTGGCTGCACATCGACAGCTCCGAGACGACCACCACCACGGCGTACGACACGCTCAAGGTGCAGGTGCTCAACTCGTCCGGCACGGTGCTGGCGACCCTGGCCACCTACTCGAACCTGAACAAGGCCTCGGGCTACAGCCAGAAGTCGTTCTCCCTGGCCGCGTACGCCGGCCAGACCGTCACCCTGAAGTTCACCGCCACCGAGGACGTCTACCTGCAGACCTCCTTCGTGGTCGACGACACCGCGGTCAACGTCTCCTGACCTGACCGTTCCGCCGGCGGGCCCGGCGGCCACCCCTCGCGGGTGGTCGTCGGGCCCGCGCCGTTATCGTCGGCGGACCGGCGGAGGAGGAAAGATGTCGGACGCGGAGCTGACCGTCGCGGTGACCGGCCCGGTGGCGACCGTGGTGATCCGGAACCCGGCCCGCCGCAACGCGATGACCAGTGCCATGTGGCGGCGGCTTCCGGTGCTGCTCGACGGCCTGGAGGCCGACCCGGCGGTGCACGCGCTGGTGCTCACCGGCGCCGACGGCACGTTCTGTGCCGGCGCCGACCTCGGTGACCTGGACGAGCTGCTGGAGGCCGGTGACGACAGCATCGCGGTCGCCGCCGAGGAACGGCTGGCGGTCTTCGCCAAGCCCACCGTGGCCGCGATCGAGGGCGCCTGCGTGGGCGGCGGATGCCAACTCGCCGTCGCCTGCGACCTGCGGCTGGCCGCGGCGGACGCCCGGTTCGGCGTACCCCCGGCACGGTTGGGGCTGGTCTATCCGGCGCCGACCACCCGCCGGCTGGCCCGGCTGGTCGGCCCGTCCGCCGCCAAGCACCTGCTCTTCACCGGCGAGCTGGTCGACGCCGAGCGGGCGCTGCGGATCGGCCTGGTCGACGAGGTGCTGTCGGCCGAGGCGCTGGCCGCCCGGGTGACGGCGCTGACCGCCACCATCGCCGAGCGCTCCCGGCTCACCGTCGCGGCGGCCAAGGAGATCATCGACGGGCGCGTCGACGACGCGCGGGTCGCCTGGTGGCACGGCCAGGTCCGGGCCAGCGGCGAGGCCCGGGAAGGCGTGGCGGCGGCCAACGAGCGCCGACCGCCGCGCTTCGGCTGGACGCCGCCCGCCGGCCGCTGACCGCCGCGGAAGGCCGGTGCCGGCTCGGGTACGCGACCGCGCGGGTCGGGTAGTCCCCGGGGCTACCGGAGCAGCCGCGGCATCACCGGTGACGGGCCGGGGACGGCCCGGGGCCGGCGGGCGCCGCGCCGGGGCGTACCCCCGACGCGGCCCCCTGTGCCCGCCGGCCGGCCCGTCACCGCCCCGCGAGCGCGGCCCAGGTCGGCGTCACCGGCTCCCGGCGCAGCGGCATGCCCGCCTCGGCCGGCGTCCGGTCGCCCTTGCGCTGGTTGCACTCGTAGCAGGCGGCGGTGGTGTTCTTCCAGGTGTTCCGGCCACCGCGCGAGCGGGGCAGGATGTGGTCGACGGTGCTGGCCGGGTCGCCGCAGTACGCGCAGCGGTGGCCGTCGCGGCGCAGCACCCCGCCCCGGGACCAGGCCGGGCCGGCGCTGAACCGCCAGCGGGTGACGACGTACCGGACGAGGCGGACCACCCGGGGGACCGGGAAGATCCCGATCACCCGGTCCGGCTCGGCCTCGTGGATCTCGGCGACCCGCCGGCAGAGCATCCGGATCGCGTGCTGGACGGTGACCCGGTGCAGCGGGCCGAGGTCGGCGTTGATGACGAGGACGGCGTCCACCGGGCTCTCCCTTCACGATCGGTGGCGGGGCAGCAAAAAGCCGCCCGGTCCGTGGCGACGGGGCGGCTGTGGCGCTGACGGGCATAGGCGTCAGTCGGGCCACCCGACGCGGGGACCTTCGGCTCGGCAACCGGCGTTGAGCAGCCACGACGGCACGGCGGCGCGGTGTGGCAGCGACATCGACGGCTCCCGGAGCGGTGGTTGACCTTGCGCACTCACCGTAGATCGCCGCCGAAACGGCGGGCAACGCATTTCAATCCCTCTCGCCCCGCCGCTCGTCGGCCTCGGCCAGCTCGGCCTGGGTGCGGACGGTCGTGATCCCACAGGCGGTGGCGAGATCGGTGGTCAAGGTGGCGGCGCAGGTGTCCGCCCGGCCCGGCTCGCACCAGACGGCGCAGACGTCCAGCCCGTACCGGGTCAGCGCCTCCTCGTACCCGGCCCACATCTTCACCGCCGGGTGGTTGCGCCAGCCGTAGGTCGACCAGGTCAGCCCGCGCAGCACCTGGATGGTCTCCACCCGCTGCCTGCCCAGCCGCTTCTGGTCCAGCGTCCGGGCGCTGGCCAGGAAGTCCGGGTACGGGAGGAAGGTCTGCACGGCGCTCCTCTACCCGTACTCGGGGACACCATGCGTTCACGATCACGGGGCTGCGCGTACCGCGAACGCTTGCATACGATCCGGGCATGGCCGAGCCACTGCGCGAGCGCGCGCGCCGCGCCGCCGGCTGGCGGCCCCGGATGAACGGCGACCCCCGCCCGCATTACGTGGTCTGCGGCTCCGACCCGCTGGCGTACTGGGTGGTCCGGTCGTTGCTCGCCACCGAGTCACCGGCCGGGCGGGTCCGGGTCACCCTGGTGGTGCCCGAGCGGCGCCGCTCCGAGGGGCCGGACGGCCGGGACGTCGAGGGTGTCCAGGTGGTCCTGGCCGACCGACTCGACGAGGCCACCTTCCGCCGGGCCGGGCTGGCCGGCGCGGACGGGCTGGCCCTGCTGCACCAGGACGACGTGGGCAACATGCACGCCGCGCTCTGCGCGCAGGAGGTCGAGCCCCGGCTGCGCCTGGTGGTACGGATGTTCAACACCAGCCTCGCCAACGGCCTCCGGCAGCTCTTCCCCGACTCGGCGGTGCTCTCCGACGCCTCGATGGCCGCCCCGGCGTTCGTGGCCGCCGCGCTCGGCGAGCTGGCCCCCACCCACTTCCGGCACGCCGGCCGCACCCTCTACGTGGCCCGCCGTGCCGACGTACGCCCGCGGGACGTGGTCTGCGGGCTCGCCGTCACCACCGACCCGGAGCTGGTCCGGGTGCTGCCCGCGGACGAGGCGGCGGCCGACGTGGTGCTGGCCGAGGCGACCGGGCAGCCGGCCGGCACGGAGCTGGCCGCCCGCCGGCTGGCCCGGGCCCGGCGACGCCGCCAGCCCGTGGTGGTGCTGCTCCGCGCGATCCGCAGCTTCGCCACCCGCAAGATCGGCGTGGCGGTGCTGGTGCTGCTCGGCGTGATCGCCGTGCTCGGCTGGCTGAACGCCCGCGCCGCCAGCGTGAACTGGTCCGACGCGCTCTACCTCACCCTGGTCGACACGTTGAGCGGGGAGGACCCGGACGTCGACAAGACGGTCGCCGCCCAGATCATGCAGGTGGTGCTCAACCTGGCCGGGCTGGCGCTGATCCCGCTGATCACGGCCGCCGTGGTGGACGGCATCGTGAACGCCCGGCTGGCCCTGCACAATGGCCGGATCCAGCCCGACCGGTCCGGCCACGTGGTGGTCGTCGGGCTGGGCAACATCGGCACCCGGGTGATGGCCCAGCTGAACGACTTCGGGGTTGAGGTGGTTGCCATCGACCGGAATCCGGATGCCCGGGGCGCGGCGCTCGCGCACCGGCTGGGCGTACCGCTGATCGTGGGGGACGCCGGCGAGGAGGAGACACTGCGGGCCGCCTCGGTGGCGACCTGCCAGGCGCTGGTGGTGGTCTCCACCGACGACGGCGCCAACCTCCGGGCCGCGCTGAACGCCCGCAGCCTCGACCCCGGCCTGCGGGTGGTGCTCCGGCTCTTCGACGGCGACTTCGCGGAGCGGATCCAGCGGGCGTTCGGCATCGGCATCTCGCGCAGCGTGTCGTACCTGGCTGCGCCCGCGTTCGCGGTGGCGCTGCTGGACCGTGCCGTGGTCGCCACCATTCCGGTCGACCGGCACGCGCTGCTGGTCACCGAGGTGCCGGTGCTGGCCGGCTCCCCGCTGGACGGCCGCCCGCTCGGCGCGGTGGCCCGCCCCGGCGAGGTACGCCTGCTCGCGCACACTCCGGCCGGGCAGCGCACGGACTGGTCCGCCGACCCGCGGATGGTGATCCAGGCGGGGGACCGGCTGACCGTGGTGGCCCGGCGGGCCGGGCTGACCGCCCTGCTCCGGGAGACCACCCCGGTCCCGTCCGAGCCGCCCGGGGCGCCGTCCCCGCGACAACCCGAGGAGTGACGAGGGTTCAGGCCCGGCCGAGGGCGTGCCGCAGGGCGTACCCGAGGGCGCCGAGGGCGAGTACGCCGAAGCCGGCGATCACGCTCGCCAGCGGCAGGCTCACCGCCAGCACCAGGCAGCCGACCAGCCCCAGCGTGGCCAGCAGCTGCACCGGGACCTTCCGGGCCGGCTCGCGGCCCAGGGTGAGCGCGGAGGCGTTGGCGATCGCGTAGTAGACCAGCACCGTGCAGCTGGAGAAGCCGATCGCGCCCCGGATGTCGCCCACGGACACCACGACCACCACCACGGCGGCCACGGCCAGCTCGGCGCGGTGCGGCACCCGGAAGCGGGGGTGCACGGCGGCCAGCACGCCGGGCAGGTCGCGGCGACGGGCCATCGCGAGGGTGGTCCGGCCGACCCCGGCGATCAGGGAGAGCAGCACTCCGGTCACCGCCACGGTCGCCCCGGCCCGGACCAGCCAGGCCAGGCCGGGCAGCCCGGCGGCGGAGACCACCTCGACCAGCGGTGCGGTGGAGGCGGCGAGCCGCTCCTCGCCCAGCACGCCGAGCGCGACCACGGCCAGCACCAGGTAGACGGCCAGCACGATGCCGAGCGCCAGCGGCACGGCGCGCGGGATGGTCCGCTGCGGATCACGGACCTCCTCGCCGAGGGTGGCGATCCGGGCGTACCCGGCGAAGGCGAAGAAGAGCAGGCCGGCGGCGGTGAGCACGCCCCGGCCGTCGGCACCGGGGAGACCGTCCAGCCGGTCGAACGCGACGTGCGGTGCGCCGCTGACCGCCACCACGGCGAGCACCGCGAGGGTGAGGCCGACCAGCACCCGGGTGGCGGTCGCCGTCTTGCCGATGCCGCGCAGGTTCACCGCGGTCACCGCCACCACCGCGAGGACCGCGACGAGCCGCGCCCGCCCCGGCCAGAGGTACGCCCCGATGGTCAGCGCCATCGCCGCGCAGCTCGCCGTCTTGCCGACCACGAACCCCCAGCCGGCGAGGAACCCGGTGAACGGGTGCAGCCGTTCCCGGCCGTAGACGTAGGTGCCGCCGGACTCCGGGTAGCGGGCGGCGAGCCGGGCCGAGCTGGTGGCGTTGCAGTAGGCGATGAAGCCGCCCAGGGCCACCGCGATCAGCAGGCCCAGGCCGCCGGCCGCCGCCGCGGCGGGGGCGAAGACCACGAAGACGCCCGCGCCGAGCATCGACCCGAGGCCGAGGACCACCGCGTCGGGTACGGCCAGCCGCCGCGCCAGTTCCACCATGGGCGCAGGCTACGGGGACGAGATGAATGGACGATTCCACCCGCGCAGCGCGGCGGGCAACGGCAGGCCGTCCCAGGGCACCCGGTGCAGCAGCCGGTCCAGCAGCAGGCCGAGGAGCAGGCCGGCGACCGAGTCGGTCAGCCAGTGCCAGCCGAGGTAGATCGTCGTGGCCAACACGATCAGCGGCGGCAGTACCCGGATCACGGCGACCAGCCGGGGCGGGACGGCGCGGCCGAAGGTGTGCAGCAGCGGGGCCAGGAGCAGGGCGAGCACGCCGTACCAGACGATCGCGTTGGCCACGTGCCCGGACGGGTACGACTGGGCGAAGCGTACCGGCAGGTCGTGCTGGAACAGCGGCAACGTCTGGTCGGGCGGCAGAAATGGTTCCCTGGTGCTGGCGCTGGGCGCCGGCCGGGCGGTCCACACCTTCAACGGCCCGATCGTCAGGTACGTCAGCACGAACGCGGCCACCGGCGGCAGCACCGGGCGGACCGAGCGGAGCCGGACCGCCACCAGCACGCCCAGCCCGGCCGCGAGCAGCGTCAGCGGGGTGCCCTGGCCCAGGAAGTTCAGGATCATCGCGGCCCACCGGGCGGCGGTCGGACGGTGCTCCGCGGCCCAGTCGGCGACCGCCCGGTCGAGGCCGAAGAGGTGCCCGGTGGCGAGGGCCGCGGTCAGGCCCACCAGGATGGCGAGCAGCAGCCCGTCGAACCACCAGCCGGCCGGCCGGACGGGCCGGAGCCGCAGCTTCTCGCGTACTCCCGTGGTCTCCCGCACGCGACCACGCTACCGGCCGCCGCCGGCGCCGGGCCGGGCGCGGGCGTCCGGCGGCTGTGTGCCGGCCCACGATGGGAAGCGCTTCGCCGGGTCACCCGTCAGACTTGTCCCCGTGCGGATCACCTCGGCCCTCGTCGACCCGGCACTGCTCGACCTGCCCTGGTCGACCCCGCTGGACGAGTGGCCGGCCGAGCATCTGGTCGCGCTGCCGCAGGGCATTTCGCGGCACATCGTGCGCTTCGTCCGCCTCGGCGACTACGTCTACGCGGTGAAGGAGACCGGGGAACGGGTGGCCGAGCGGGAGTACGACCTGCTCCGAGCCCTGGAACGGATCGACTTCCCGTCGGTCGAGGCGATCGCGATCGTGGCCGACCGGCAGACCGACGACGGCCGGCCGCTGGATCCGGTGCTGATCACCCGGCATCTCCAGTTCTCGCTGCCGTACCGGGCGCTCTTCTCCCGGACGCTGCGGCCGGAGACCATGAACCGGCTGCTCGACGCGCTGGCGGTGCTGCTGGTCCGGATGCATCTGACCGGCTTCTTCTGGGGCGACTGCTCGCTGTCCAACACGCTGTTCCGGCGGGACGCCGGCGCGTTCGCCGCCTACCTGGTGGACGCCGAGACCGGGGCGTTGCACCGCTCGCTCTCCAACGGCCAGCGCGGCGAGGACCTGGAGATCGCCCGGGTGAACATCTTCGGTGAGGCGCTGGACCTGCAGGCCGCCGGGCTGCTGCACGAGTCGATCGACCCGGAGGTGGTCTGCGAGGAGGTCGTGCAGCGGTACGAGCGGCTCTGGCACGAGATCACCTACGAGCAGCAGGTCGAGCGGGACGCCCGGCACGACATCGAGCGGCGGATCCGCCGCCTCAACGAGTTGGGCTTCGACGTCGCCGAGGTGGCCATGTCCACCGCCGACAACGCGCGGTACCTGGTCCGGCCCAAGGTGGTCGACGTCGGCTACCACACCCGTCGGCTGCTCCGCCTCACCGGTCTGGACGCCGAGGAGAACCAGGCCCGCAAGCTCCTCAACGACCTGGACGCGTACCGGACGGAGAGCGACCTCATCGACGAGCACCAGGCGGCGCACCGCTGGCTGACCGAGGTGTTCGAACCGGTGGTCCGGGCGGTGCCGGCGCACCTGCGCAGCAAGCTGGAGCCGCAGGAGCTCTTCACCCAGATCATCGAGCACAAGTGGCTGCTGTCCGAACGGGCCGGCCGGGACGTGGGCATGCGCCACGCGGTGCAGTCCTACCTGGCCGATGTGCTGGTGCACCGCCCGGACGAGCAGGCCGTGCTCGGCGTCGGGCGTCATGAGGAAGACATGGTTGCTCGCCGCCTTTCGAGCTGATGTCGCAAACGATTCACGCCGG
Source organism: Micromonospora sp. NPDC007271 (assembly GCF_040634005.1). Classification (NCBI taxonomy): domain Bacteria; kingdom Bacillati; phylum Actinomycetota; class Actinomycetes; order Micromonosporales; family Micromonosporaceae; genus Micromonospora; species Micromonospora sp. NPDC007271. The sequence continues at coordinate 45,000 of NZ_JBEYER010000028.1, read as the reverse complement.
ACGGCGGCGAGTCGCCGGTGATGTCAGCTCCAAAGGCGGCGACGGGTCGTCGCAACCCGCAGCCCGCAGCCCGCAGCCCGCAGCCCGGCAGCCGGGCTTACTCCACCCAGTCGCCGCCGCGCATCACCCGGACGACGTTCAGGTCGTCGTCGAGCACGACGAGGTCGGCCCGGAGGCCGGGCTGGAGCGCTCCGACCCGGTCGCCCAGGCCGATCGCCCGGGCCGGGGTGGTGGCGACCATCCGGCAGGCGTCGGGCAGCGCGACCCCCGCCGCGACGGCGTGCCGCAGGGCGGCGTCCATGGTCAGCGTGCTGCCGGCGATGGCGCCGTCCCGGCTCAGCCGGGCCACCCCGCCGGCCACGGTGACGGCCTGGCCGCCCAGCTCGTACTCGCCGTCGGGCATGCCGGCGGCGGCCATCGCGTCGGTGATCAGGGCGGCCCGCTCCGGACCGGCCACCGAGGTGGCGAAGGAGAGCATGCCGTCGTGCAGGTGCACCCCGTCGGCGACCAGTTCGCAGACCACGTTCGGGGCGTCGAGCAGGGCCACCACCGGCCCGGGCTCCCGGTGGTGGACCGGGCGCATCCCGTTGAACAGGTGAGTGCCGACGCTGGCCCCGGCCGCCACGGCGGCCCGGGTCTGCTCCCAGGTGGCGTCGGTGTGCCCGACCGCCGCCACCACGCCGCGCGAGACGAGCAGCTTGATCGCGTCCAGCGCGCCGTCCCGCTCGGGGGCCAGCGTGACCATCCGCACCGCGCCGCCGCCCAGCTCGATCAGCTCGGTCAGCTCGTCGACGGACGGGTCGCGGAGGAACTCCGGGTTCTGCGCGCCGCAGCGGTCCGCCGACAGGTACGGCCCCTCGAAGTGGACCCCGGCCAGCACGCCCGACTCCACCAGCGGCCGGAAGGCCGTGGTGGCGTCCCGCATCAGCGGGAACGGCGAGCTGACCAGGCTCGCCAGCAGGGTCGTGGTGCCGTGCCGCAGGTGGAAGGCGGCCGCCTCACGGGCCGATCCGGCGTCGCCGGTGGTGAAGGTGTGCCCGCCGCCGCCATGGGTGTGCATGTCCACGAAGCCCGGCAGGATCCAGTGCCCGTCGCGCACCGACGGGTACTCGGCGACCGCCCTGATCCGGCCATTCGTGATCTCCACGCAGCCCTGCCGGATCACGCCGGTCGGGGTCACCACCTTGCCGGTCACGCGCAGGGTCATCCGGTCTCCTCCTCCAGGGCGTCCAGGGCGAGCAGGGCGGCGCCGACGCAGCCGGCCTCGTCGCCGAGGGCCGCCGCCACCAGGCGCGGCTCCCGGTGGAAGGTCAGCCGGGCGTGCAGTGCCGCGCGCAGCGGGTCGAACAGCCGGGGGCCGGCCTGGGCCAACCCGCCGCCGATCACGATCGTCTCGACGTCGAAGAGCGCCTGCCCGGTGGCCAAGCCGTCGGCGAGCGCCTCGACGGCCTCCCGCCAGACCCGGGCGGCCAGCGGTTCGCCGCCGGCCGCCCGGTCCGCCACGTCGGCGGCGGTCGCCGGGGCGCCGGCCAGCTGGGCGTACCGGCGGCCGATCGCCGAGGCGGATGCGATCGCCTCCAGGCAGCCGGGGCGGCCGCAGCCGCAGCGCGGGCCCTCGGGGCGTACCAGGATGTGGCCGATCTCGCCGGCGGCGCCGTGCGCGCCGGCGGCGGCCGACCCGTCGACCACGTGGGCGGCGGCGATGCCGGTGCCGATCGCGACGAAGAGCACGTGGCCGGCGTCGCGCCCGGCGCCGAGCCGGGCCTCGGCCAGGCCGCCCACCCGCACGTCGTGGCCGAGCGCCGTCGGCAGCCCGAGCCGCCGGCGCGCCAGCTCCCGCAGCGGTACGTCCCGGAAGCCCACGTTCGCCGACCAGACCGCGACCCCGCGGGCCTCGTCGACCACCCCCGGTACGGCGATCCCGCAGGCCACCGGGGCCAGCCCTTCGGCGCGGGCCTTGCCGGCCAGCCCGTCGGCGACGTCGAGGATCGTGTCGACCACCGCCTCCGGGCCACGCGCCGCCTCGGTGGCGTGCCGTTCGGCGTGCACGGTCGTGCCGTCCGGGCGCACCAGGGCGCACTTCATCCCGGTGCCGCCCACGTCCAGCGCGACGACGACCTCGTCGCCTGAACTCACGCGAGGACCACGGAGCGGGTCAGGTGCCGGGGCGCGTCCGGGTCGAGGCCGCGGCTGGTGGCCAGCGCGACGGCGAAGCGCTGGGCGAGGATCAGGTCGGCCATCGGATCCACCGGGGTACGCCCGGCCGCCCACTTGGTCAGCACCGTGCGCGAGCCATGGGTGCGGCTGTGCACGAAGGCGGCGCCGGTGGCGGAGACGTCCTCGGGCAGCCCGTCGGGGATCCCGCCGAACGCCCAGACCAGCCGGCCGGGGGCGGCGATCGAGATCGGCCCGTGCCGGTAGTCCATCGCCGGGTACGCCTCGGCCCAGAAGGTGGCCGCCTCGCGGCACTTCAGCGCGGCTTCCTGGGCCAGCCCGACGGTCCAGCCGCACCCGAGGAAGGTGACCTGCTCGATGGTGGCCGGGTCGATCGGCAGCGGGGCCCGGACGGCCACCTCGGCGTCGGCGGCCAGCCGGCCCAGGTCGTCGCCGAGGTGGGCGCGGAGCAGGGCGAGCGCGGTGGTGGCGAACCGGGTCTGCACGACCGAGCGCTCGTCGGCGAAGGGCAGGGTCACCGCGGACCCGGCCAGCTCGACCGCCGGGGAGGCCGGGTCGCCGACCAGGACCGTGGTCGGGACCTGGCCGCGCAGCGCGGCGAGCAGATCCAGCACCTCCGTGGTGGTGCCGGAGCGGGTGATGGCGATGAGCCGGTCGTAGCGGCGGCCGATGGGGAACTCGCTGGCCTGGAAGGCGTCCGTCTCGCCCTGGCCGGCGCGCTCGCGCAGCCCGGCGTACGCCATGGCCATGAACCACGACGTGCCGCAACCGACGACGGCGACCCGCTCGCCGGGGCGCGGCAGGCGGTCGACGACGGTCGGGGCGAGCCGTGCCGCCTCCCGCCAGCAGTCGGGCTGGCTAGCGATCTCCGCGTGCACGTACGCCATGACAACTCCTCGCCACGGGGCGGCCCTGCGCAATACGGCGCGTTATGGCCACCTTTCGCGCGTTATTCTGCGCGAAGTTTGGTGGATGTGGCAACCAGCTCCCGGATTGCGCAGGCCAGGGTTTTGCGCCTGCCAGTTTCGCGCACTAGTGTGCACGCAACCAATCACGGTTCGTGCAGAGTCAGTGGAGGCCCCCGCGGTGGACCGGTACGCCCGATGGAACGCCCTGCTCGAGATGCTGACCGACAGTGGCCGGGTCAGCGTCGAGGAGGCGGCCGAGCGCCTGGGGGTCTCCCAGGCCACCATCCGGCGTGACTTCGACCAGCTCGCCCAGCAGCAGATGATCACGCGGACCCGGGGTGGGGCGGTCGCCAACGGCGTCTCGTACGACCTGCCGCTGCGCTACAAGACGGCCAAGCACTCGGCCGAGAAGCAGCGGATCGGGGCGGCTGCCGCCGCGCTGGTCTCCCCGGGCACCGTGGTCGGCCTGAACGGCGGCACCACCAGCACCGAGGTGGCTCGGGCCCTGGCCGTCCGGCCGGATCTCAACACCAGCGCCGAGGGCGCCCAGCTCACCGTGGTCACCAACGCCCTGAACATCGCCAACGAGCTGCTGGTGCGCTCGCGGATGAAGGTGGTGGTCGCCGGCGGCGTGGTCCGGCCCAAGTCGTTCGAGCTGGTCGGCCCGCTGGGCGGGGCGCTGCTGCGCGAGGTGACCCTGGACGTCGCGCTGCTCGGCGTGGACGCGATCGACCCGCAGCTCGGCGCCGCCGCCCACCACGAGGGCGAGGCGGCGATGAACAGCCTGATGGTGGCCCGGGCGAAGCGGGTGGTGGTGATCGCCGACTCGTCCAAGCTGGGCGGTCACGCCTTCGCCCGGATCTGCCCGGTGGACCGGGTGGAGACGCTGGTCACCGACTCCGGCGCGGCCCCGGCGGTGGTGCAGGCGTTCCGCGACGCCGGCGTACAGGTCATCTGCGCCTGAGGCGCAAGGAAGGGCCCCCTGTTAACGCCTCCGGTATAGGAAGGGCCCCCTCCTGACAGCTCGATCGGCGCGTATGTGCATACCTGGTATTGCCTCCGTCTGCATACCGCGTATGGTGTCGCTGTCACTTACTTCATCGGGGGAGGTCAGCTTGTCAGCTGTCCTGGAGATCGAGGGTCTCCGCAAGACGTACCGGAGTCGTAAGCGCGGGACACGACACGCGCTCGACGGCTTCGACATGCGGGTCGAGGCCGGGCAGGTGCACGGCTTCCTCGGCCCGAACGGCTCGGGCAAGACCACCACGCTGCGCACGCTGCTCGGCCTCATCCGGCCCAACGGTGGCCGGATGGCCATCCTCGGCCACGAGCTGCCGCAGGCGCTGCCGGCCGTCGCCGGACAGGTCGGGGCCATCGTGGAGAGCCCGCAGTTCTTTCCGCACTTCTCCGCCCGGGACACGCTCGGCCTGCTGGCCCAGGCCGGGGAGCTGCCGCGGCAGCGGGTCGACGAGGTGCTGGAGCTGGTCGGGCTCCGGGAACGGGCCGGCGAGCGGGTGAAGACCTACTCGCTGGGCATGAAGCAGCGGCTCGCGGTCGCCTCCGCGCTGCTCAAGAACCCGAAGCTGCTGATCCTCGACGAGCCCGCGAACGGCCTCGACCCGGGCGGCATCCGGGAGATGCGTACCCTGATGCGGGACCTCGCCGCCTCGGGCATGACCGTGGTGCTCTCCAGCCACATCCTCGGCGAGATCCAGGTCATCTGCGACTCGGTCACCATCATCTCGCTCGGCCGGCGGGTCGCGTTCGGCCCGGTCGAGCAGGTGCTCGCCGCGCACTCCCAGGGCGCCGTACGGGTCCGGCTGGAGGCGGTCACCGACCTGCCGCAGGCCGCGGACCTGCTCACCCGCGCCGGGATCCGGGTCACCACCACGCAGCCGGACCACCTGATGCTCGGCGGCGTCGACAAGCCGGCCACGGTCAGCCGCCTCCTCGCCGAGCAGGGCCTGTACGTCAGCGAGCTGGCTCCGGTCGCGGCCGACCTGGAGAGCGTCTTCCTCGACCTGACCGGCACCGCGCCGGTACCCGGCCAGCACCGGCAGGTCGACCAGTCCATGAAGGTCGGTGAGCCGGGCTCCGGCGCCGGAGGAGGTTGGGGCGCATGAGCCTCTACGTGACGGAACTGCGGCGGCTCGCCAAGCGCCGGCTCACCCGGCTGCTGCTGGTCCTGCTGGTGCTCGGGCTGGCCGGCGTGGCCACCGCGTTCAGCCTCTCCAGCCACAAGCTGTCGAAGGAGGTCGTCGCGGCGGCGCAGGCGGAGGCCGACGCCCAGTACCGCACCGCGATGGAGAGCTGGAAGAAGAGCGTCGCCGACTGCGACGCCGCCCAGGCCCGCGGCGACCAGGACATCGAGCAGCGCTTCGGACCGAACTGCGGCCGTGACTGGCCGCCGCAGCCGGAGATGTTCGACCCGAAGTGGAACCTTCCCTACCAGTTCGACTTCCGGGGCGAGTTCCCGATGTTCATCGCCGTGTTCGCCGGTGCGGTCGGGCTCTTCGCGTTCCTCGTCGGCGCCTCCTTCATCGGGGCCGAATGGGCCACCGGCGGGATGATGAACCTGCTGCTCTGGCGGCCGAAACGGCTCGCCGTGCTCGGTACCAAGCTGGCCGCCGTGCTCACCACGGTGCTCGGGGTGAGCCTCGTGCTCGGCGCGCTCTGGACGCTGGCCTTCTGGCTCATCGGCACCTACCGGGGGAGCACCGCGAAGATGACCGCCGGGGCCTGGCAGTCGATCGGGCTGGACGGCCTGCGGGCGGTCGGGCTCGTCCTGGCGGTCGGCGCGGTCGCCTTCGCGCTCGCCTCGCTGGGCCGGCACACCGCGATGGCGCTCGGCGCGGTCGTGGCGGTCTTCGGGATCAGCGAGGTCGCCGTCCGTATCGCGGTCGGCGTGCTCGCGATCCCGTTCGGTGACCGGTACGTGCTCTCCACGTACGCGCAGGCCTGGTTCATGAAGCAGGTGCAGCTGTTCGACCATCGGGCGTGCGATTTCGCCCAGGGTGAGTGCCGTCCGGCGGAGCTGTTCATCACCTGGCAGGACTCGGCCCTGGTGTTCGGCCTGGGCGTCGCGGCGGTCGTGGCCGCCGCATTCTGGGCGATGCGCAAGCGGGACATCGCCTGACCGTCCTCCGCGCCGTCGACGCGGGTCGACGGCGCGGAGGAGGCGTCCGATGCGGACGGGGTGCCCCGCTGGTTACGCTGGGGCTCCCCGGCCGGCGGTCGCCGTGCCGGTCGTCCACCTCCGAGGAGCGCCATGCCCGCTGACGCCTCCGCGGCCGCCGCCGGCCGACCCGAGCCGTCCGGGCAGGCCGACGTCGTGCACCGGCAGGCCGTTCCCCCGCCCCGCTCCGCTCCCGCCGTCGAGGCCGCTCCCGCGCCGGGCGCCGCCCCGGCGGACGCCGCCGAGGACCCCCGGCCGGACGCCGTCGCCGGACCGGCCGACGGGCTCAGCGAACGGGACCGGCGGATCCTCGCCTTCGAGCAGCAGTGGTGGAAGCACGCGGGCGCGAAGGAACAGGCGATCCGGGACACCTTCGGGCTCTCCGCGACCCGGTACTACCAGCTGCTCAACGCGCTGCTCGACCACCCGGCCGCGCTGGCCGCCGAGCCGGTGCTGATCGGCCGGCTGCGCCGGCTGCGCGCCGCGCGGGCCCGCAACCGGCGGCGCTGAAACCGCGGGCCGCGCCGGCTGCGCTGAAACCCCGGGCCGCGCCGGCTGCGCGCCGCGCGGGCCCGTAACCGGCGGCGCTGAAACCCCGGGCCGCGCCGCTGATGGCGTCCCGGCATGGCGTCCGCCGGTCCGGGTAGGCGGGCGGGCGACGAAGGGAGTCGACGGATGGGGGCACCAGATCGCCGGTACCTGACCGGAAGCCGGCCGGCGCGCCCGATCGGGACGGCGCCGCTGATGCGGGTACGTTCCGCCTCCGACCCGGCCCCTGGTCAGCCGGTGAACGAGGACGTGGTCTTCGGGTTCGGTCCGCTGGTCGGGGTCCTCGACGGGGCCACCGTGCCGGAGGGCTTCGACACCGGCTGCGTGCACGGGCCGGCATGGTACGTCCGGCACCTGGCCGCCCGGATCGGCCTGGCCGTCGCGGCCCGCCCGGCGGCGACGCTGATGAGCAGCCTGGCGGCGGCCATCCTGGCCGTCCGGGCCGACCACGGCGGGGAGTGCGACCTCGATCACCCGGGCACCCCGTCGTCCACCGTCTGCCTGCTGCGCGAAGGCGGCGACCAGGTGGACTACCTGGTGCTCTGCGACAGCCCGCTGGTGCTGGACACGGGCGGCCAGGTCAGTGTGGTCGCCGACGAACGGCTCGACGCGGCCATGGCGGACCTGCGTCGTACCGTCGCGCAGCTGCCCGCGTCCGACGTCGATCCACGGACCCGGTTCCGCCAGTCGGTGATGGTGCAGCGGGAACGGATGAACCGGACCCACGGCTACTGGGCCGCCGCCTCCGACCCGGACGCGGCGTATCACGCGGTGACCGGGACGCTGCCGCTGCGCGGGCCGGGGGCGCTGCGGCGGGCGGCGCTGCTCAGCGACGGCGCGTCCTGCGCGGTCGAGGAGTTCGAGCTGTTCGACTGGGCCGGCCTGCTGGACGTGACGGCGGCGGAGGGCCCGGAGGGGCTGATCGGCCGGGTCCGGGCCGCCGAGCGGGACCACCCGGAACGCCTGCGCCGGCACAAGCGGAGCGACGACGCCTCGGTGGTGTTCTGCGAGTTCGGCCCCGTGGGCGAGGACCGGCCGACGAAGGAAAGTCCGGTCGGCTGACAACGGAGCGTGAGGTGGAACACTGAGGAGGTACGACCGGCCGGTTCCCTCCTCCAGAGCGGCAGTCCGGGTCCAAAGGGGTGGACTTGGACCGGTACGACCGGCAGACTGCGGCTCGTGACGGGTGCGGTACGACTGGAGCTGGTGGACGAGGGGAACCTGGAGCCGTTGCTCTCCGTAGCGGCTGCCGAGGCGGATCCGGAGGACGTGATGCCTCCGGTGGAGGCCCCGGCCGGTTGGTCGCTGGCTCGTCGGAACGCGTTCCGGGAGTTCCACCGGGCCAGCTTCGGCGGCCTGGACGGCCCCACCCGCACCCGGATGTACGCGATCGTCGCCGCTGGCGAGGTGGTGGGCATGGTCCGGATGACCCGCCGCGACGAGCCCGGGACGGTGGAGACCGGGATGTGGCTGGGGCGCTCGGCGCGGGGCCGGGGGCTGGGCGCGGCAGCCCTGCGCGAGTTGCTGAACGCGGCCGCGGCGGCCGGCATGCACACCGTCGTGGCCGAGACGACGCCGGACAACCAGGGCGCGGTCTCCGTACTGAGGAAATGCGGCGCGGAATTGCGCGAAACGGGCGGGAAGCTGCACGCCAAAATCTGCCTCGATTCCGTTCTGCCGGCCCGCTGACGCCGCCGGTCGCATTTAGCCAACTAACTCCTTCTTTTCGCTCGACCGGGCCCGCCTGACCGTTTTGCGCGGTGTCGTGCCGCAGCTCACCCGTACCCGAATTCCCTGGTGACCGGCACCGCAAGAACCACTCAAAGAGGTTTTGCGGGTAGGGGGTCGGGTACTGCCCGCCGGGTCCGCCAATACGGGACGTCCGGTTGCAGGCCCTATTTCGCTGACCCCCGGCAGCTGTTTTCCGGCCTGCCCACGCGATCGGCGTCCCCGTCGCCGGGGAGCGAAGGAGAACTGATGAAGAGCGGAGTTCGGATCGCGCTGGCGGTGGGCCTGGGTTACGTCATCGGCCGGCGGAGGAAGCTGCGTACCGCCCTCACCCTCGCCGCCGCGGTGGCCGTCGGCCGGGCCAGCCAGCAGCCCGGTGGCCTCCGGAAGTACGGCACGGACCTGTTGAACACCTCCCCCCAGTTGAGCAACCTGACCCGGATCGGCGGCCCGCTCGCCACGGCGGGCAAGGCCGCGGCGACGGCCGCCGCCGGCAGTGGCATCGATGCGCTCAGCGGCAAACTGCGCGGCAGCGCCGAGGCGCTGCGCCGCCGGTCCGGCGCCGGCCAGCAGGACGCCGAGCCGCATCCGGCGGAGCGCTCGGCGCCGGACGAGGAGCAGGCGTCGGCGCCCGACGAGGAGCAGGAGCTGGACGACCAGCCCGCGGCGCGGGACTACGAGGACCGTCCCACGGCCGGCGGCCGGCGGCGGGGGAGGTGAGCATGGCGACCAGCAGTATTTCGGACAAGGCCCGGGACCAGCTCGGCGGCGAGCTGCGCAATCTCGCCGCCGCCCTCGGCGAGCGGGCCGTGCAGGCGGTGACCGAGCGGATCACCGACGCCACCGGGCGGCTCAGCGAGTACGCCAAACAGGGCGGCGGTCCCGGCCTGATCGCCGCGGCCACCGGCGCCCAGAAGCTCGCCGAGGGTAACTCCCCGATGCGGGCCGTGTTCCATGCCGGCCTGGCCGGCGGTAAGGAGAAGTTGATGTCGGCGGTCGGCGCTGGCGGCAAGGGTGGCAAGGGCGGCCGGAAGCTGAAGGTCACCAACATCGTCGAGACCATAGAGGTCGGCGTGCCGGTCCGGGTGGCGTACAACCAGTGGACCCGGTTCGGCGACTTCCCGAGCTTCATGAAGAAGGTCGAACGGGCCGAGACCGACTCGGACGAGAAGATGACCTGGAAGGCCCAGGTGTTCTGGTCGCACCGGACCTGGGAGTCGACCATCGTCCGGCAGATCCCGGACCGCCTGATCCACTGGCGTTCGAAGGGCGAGAAGGGCGCCGTCGACGGCACGGTCAGCTTCCACGCGGTCGGCCCCGAGCTGACCAGGATCCTCGTCGTTCTGGAGTATCACCCGCAGGGCCTCTTCGAACGCACGGGCAACCTCTGGCGGGCCCCGGGCCGCCGGGTGCGGCTGGAGCTGAAGCACTTCGTCCGGCACGTGATGACCCGGACCGTGCTCGACCCCGACTCGGTCGAGGGCTGGCGCGGCGAGATCGAGGACTCCCGGGTGGTCAAGGACCACGAGACCGCGCTCCGCGAGGAGCAGGAGGCCCGGAAGCGACCGCGGGGCCGTGCCGCGGAGGCCGAGGAGGCCGACGAGGAGCGCCGCCGTCCGCCGCAGCGCCGCCGCTCTCCGGAAGAGGAGGAGTACGAGGTCTACGACGAGGGCGACGACTACGACGAGGACGAGTACGCCGAGGAGACCGAGGAGGAACCGCCGCGGCGCCGGCAGCCCGAGCGGGCCCGCCGTCCACAGACGAGGGAGGAACGGGCACCCCGCCGGGAGGAGCGGGCGTCCCGTGAGGAGCTCGCGGACCGGCCGCGTCCCCGACCGGCGGTCCGCCGTGCTCCGGAGTCACCCCGACGGCCGGTGGTCCGTCGCCGGCGAGAGGAGCGGGACCAATGACGATCGTCACGACAGCGGACCAGCCCGGTAGCGCCCTGGAACGCGCCGGCGGGGGTGGCGGCACCCTGGCCGACGTCGTCGAGACGGTGCTGGACAAGGGCGTGGTGATCGACGCCCAGGTGTCGGTCGCCGTGATCGGCATCCAGCTCCTCGAGGTCAACGCCCGGATCGTGATCGCCAGCGTCGAGACGTACCTGCGGTTCGCCGAAGCGGTGGACCGGCTGAGCATCGTGCCGAAGCAGCAGAAGGGTCTGCCGGATCTGGTCGAGGGCGCCTCGGGCGCGGTCACCAAGGGACGGGCCGTCTCCGGGCTCGGCAAGGCGGCCGGGGCGATCGGCGGCGCGGTCCGGGAGGCGTTCAGCGGTCTCGACGAGGACGAGGACGAGGACGACGACCAGGGCCGCGCTCGGGAACGGCCGCGCCGCCGGGAGAGGGAGCGCTGAGATGGCTCAGGAGACGGGACTGTTCATCTACGGCATCGTGCCCTCCGACGTGGAGCCGACCCCCGAGGCGGAGGGGGTCGGCTCGCCGCCCGGCGAGGTCACCGCGATCCGGCACGGCGACCTGGCCGCGCTGGTCAGCGAGGTCGGGTTGGCGGAGCCGCTGGGCCGGCCGGCCGATCTCACGGCGTACGAGACGCTGCTCGACGGGACGGTGGTGGTCGCGCCGGTGCTGCCGGTGCGGTTCGGCACGGTGGTGACGGGTGTGGACGCGGTCGACGACCTGCTCGACGAGTACCACGACCGGTTCGCCGCCGTACTGGCGCAGCTGGAGGACCGCCTCCAGTACCTGGTGCACGGGCGCTTCGACGAGCAGGTGTTCATCTCCGGCCTCCTCGCCGGCAACGCCTCCGCCGCCGCGCTCGCCGGTGAGGTGCGCGGCCGGCCGGAGGCGGAGAGCCGGGAGCAGCGGATCCGGCTCGGCGAGGTGATCAGCCAGGCCGTGGAGCTGCACCGGGAGGCGGAGAACCGCGAGCTGATCGACGCCGTGGGCCGGTACGCGGTGGCGAACATCGTCCGTTCACCCAGCCACGAGCTGGACGCGGTGAAGGTCGCCTTCCTGGTCGCCGCCGAGGACGAGGACGAGTTCGTCGGTGCGGTGGAGGAGTTCGCCGAGCAGCGGCGGGAGTTGATCCGGATGCGCCTGCGCGGCCCGGTCGCCCCGTACGACTTCGTCAGCGCGCACCAGCTGGTGGAGTGAGCCGTGGACATCCTCTGGGCGCTGCTGACCCTGCCGTACGCCCCGGTGCGTGGGCTCACCGCGATGGTCAAGGTGATCGCCCGGGAGGCGGAGTCGCAGCAGTACGACCCGGTCAACGTCCGGCGCGAGCTGGAGGAGCTGGACCGGGCGGCGACGGCCGGCGAGATCACCCCGCAGGAGCGGGACCAGGGCGAGCGGCGGGTGCTGGAGCGGCTGATCGTCCCGGCCGCCGGTCGTGGCTCGACGCCGGTTGGCGGTCGTGGCTCGGCGTCGGCGGCCGGTGGCGGCCGGCGGCCGTCTCCAGTCCGACGCCGGAGCACCGGGCAGCGCCGCGGGCGAGGGAGATGAGATGACAGCAGCACGCATCCGCGGGGACGGCGACCGTGAACGGTGGCGCGACCGGGGCGGCCGGGACGCGGACCGGTACGTCGACGAGGACGACGACGAGGCGATCGCGGCGGCCGAGGCGGCCCGGGAGGGGCTGCGCCAGATCGCCGGGCTGACCGGCAGGGACCCGCTCGGGGTCACCTCGATCGAGGCGACCGACGACGGCTGGCTGGTCGGGGTGGAGGTGGTCGAGGACCACCGCATCCCGGCGTCCACGGACCTGCTCGGCCTCTACGAGGTCGAGCTGGACATGGTCGGCACCCTGCTCGGTTACCGGCGGACGCGCCGCTACCAGCGCGGCAAGGGGGACTGAGATGACGGTCGGGCGGACTCCGTCGGTGGTGCAGAACTCCGGCCAGGTGCTGCCGGCCGGGCACGAGCCGGCGAACCTCGGCGACATCCTCGAACGGGTTCTCGACCGGGGCATCGTGATCGCCGGCGACATCCGGGTCAGCCTGCTGGACATCGAACTGCTGACGCTGAAGCTGCGGCTGGTCATCGCCTCCGTGGACACCGCGCGGCAGATCGGCATCGACTGGTGGGAACACGATCCGTGGCTCAGCTCCCGAGCCCGTCCACCCGTCGAGCCGGGCCCGCGCGACCCGGAGGAGGTCGAGGCGTCCCGACGGCCGCGGGCCGCCGCCCGGGCCGAGCGGACCGCGAGGGAGGAGTGGGATGAGTACGACGGCTGACACCGCCCGGGGCGCAACGGCGCCGGACACCGGCGTCTGGCTGCACGGCGTGGTGACCGAGGCCGCCCCGGCGACCCTCGCCGGGATCACCGGCGTCGCCGGTGCGCCGGTCCGGGCGGTGCCGGCCGCCGGGCTGGTCGCCGTGGTCAGCGACGCCCCGCTGGCCGAGTACGGCGAGGAGGCGCTGCGCCGCAACCTGGAGGACCTGGGTTGGCTGGAACGGACCGCCCGGGCGCACCACGCCGTGGTCGACGCGCTCTCCCGGGCCGGTGCGGTGGTGCCGGCCCGGCTCGCCACCGTGTACCGCGACGACGACCGGGTGGCCCGGATGCTGGCCGGGCGGGGCACCGAACTGGCCGGCACGCTGGCCCGGCTCGCCGGCCGTGAGGAGTGGGGCGTGAAGGGGTACGTCGTGCCCGGCGTGACACCGCGGGCCGAGGAGCCCGGCGGTGGGGGCGGAGCCGGCACGGCGTACCTGCGGCGGCGCCGGGCCCAGCTCGCCGCCCGGGCGGAGGGGCAGCAGGTGGCCGCCGACGCGGCCGCCGCCGTGCACAGCGCCCTCGCCGGGTACGCCGTCGACGCTCGCCGGCACGCCCCGCAGGACCGGCGGCTCTCCGGCGCGCCCACGGCGATGGTGCTCAACGGCGCGTACCTGATCGACCGGGACGGCCTGGACGGATTCTCCGCGCTGGTCGGCGCGCTGGCGGACCGGCACCCGGCGATCCGGCTGGAGCTGACCGGCCCCTGGCCGCCGTACTCCTTCGTGACGGAACCGTCGCCGGAGCCGCAGCGGAGTCCGGGGGCTGGCGCGGACGCGGCGCGGAGTCCGGGGGCTGGCGCGGACGCGGCGCGGGGGCCGGCATGGGCGTGACCACGCTCGCCCCGAGCAGCGCCGACGACCCGCTGGCCTTCCGGCCGGTGGCCCTCGTCGACCTGCTCGACCGGGTGCTCGCCACCGGCGTGGTGATCACCGGCGACATCACCCTCGCGATCGCCGACGTCGACCTGGTACGCATCTCGCTGCGCGCGCTGGTCGCCTCGGTGGATGCCCTCGCCGCGCCGCTGCCCGAGGCGCCGGCGGCGACCGGACGAGCCGAGGTGGCCGAGCCGGCGGGGGCCCAGCCGTGACCGGGCGGGCCGAGGCGGCCGAGCCGGCGGGGGCGCGGTCGTGACCGGGCGGGACGAGGCGGCCGCGCTGGGGGAGCCGCAGTGGCAGACACCCCGGGTCCGGCCGCTGGACCGCCGGCTCGCCGTCGACCAGGACTCCGTCGAGCGCGGGCTGGCCAGCCTGGTGCTCACGATCATCGAGCTGCTGCGGCAGCTCATGGAACGGCAGGCCCTGCGCCGGGTCGACCTGGGCGACCTCACCGAGGAGCAGGTCGAACGGATCGGCACCACGCTGATGGCGCTGGAGGAGCAGATGACTCAGCTCCGCGAGTACTTCGGTCTCTCCCCCGAGGACCTCAACCTCGACCTGGGCCCCCTCGGCCCGTTGCTGCCCACCGACTGACTCCGTTGATCATGAAGTTGGCGGCGATGTGGATCCTCGACTGCCGGCAACCTCATGATCAACGGATCACTGGTGGGCGGCGGCGTACGCGGCGAGCCAGGCGACCTGGGCCGGGTCCAGGGAGGGGCGGACCCGGGCGCGGGCGGTCTCGACATGGGCGGCGGTGACCGTGGCGGCGGCCAGCGACTCGCGCATCGCCGCCAGCGCCGCCTCCCGCACCAGGGCCGCGCAGTCGGCCGCCGAGAAGCCGTCCAGCTCCGCGCCGAGCGCGGCCAGGTCGACGTCGTCGGCCAGCGGGACGTTCCGGGCCGCCGCCCGGAGGATCTCCGCCCGGGCCGGACCGTCCGGCGGCGGCACGTACACCAGGCGTTCCAGGCGGCCGGGTCGGAGCAGCGCCGGGTCGACCAGGTCCGGCCGATTCGTCGCGCCCACCACCACCACGTTGCGCAGCGCCTCCACCCCGTCCAGCTCGGTGAGCAGGGCGGCCACCACCCGGTCGGTCGTGCCGCCGTCGCTGGCCTGGCCCCGGACCGGGGCGAGCGCGTCCACCTCGTCCAGGAAGACCAGCGTGGGGGCCGCCTCGCGGGCCCGGCGGAACAGCTCGCGGACCGCGCGTTCGCTCTCGCCGACCCACTTGGAGAGCAGCTCCGCGCCCTTCACCGACAGCACGTTCGCCCGACCGGAGCCGGCCAGCGCGGTGACCAGGTAGGTCTTGCCGCAGCCGGGCGGCCCGTAGAGGAGCACCCCGCGCGGCGGCGTCACGCCCAGCCGGGCGAACGTGTCCGGATAGGTCAGCGGCCAGAGCACGGACTCGGTCAGGGTCTCCTTGACCTCGCGCAGGTCGCCGACGTCGTCGAGGGCCACCGAGGCCAGTTCCAGCGTGGACGCGGCCATGGTGGTGGGCCGGACCACCTCCAGCGCGGCGGTGAAGTCGACCATCGCCACGGTCGGCGACTCGGCCGCCTTCTGCCGCAGCGCCGCGCGTACGCCGGCCTCGCGGACCAGCGCGGCCAGGTCGGCGGCGACGAACCCCGGCGTACGGGCGGCCACCTCGTCCAGCCGGACGTCGTCGGCGAGCGGCACCTGCCGGGTGAGCACGGTCAGCTGTTCCCGGCGCAGCGCCTGGTCGGGCAGGGGGACGGTGATCCGGAGCGAGAGCAGGTCCGGGGCGCGCAGTGCCGGATCCACCGCCTCCGGGCGGCCGGTGGCGCAGACCACGGCCGCCCCGGCCCGGAGCGCCTCGCCGACGACCTGCCGGAACACCGTGGCCAGGGGACCGGGCTCGTCGGCCGGGGCGAGCGCCTCGACGTCGGTGACCAGCAGCACGCCCGGGCCGTCCGCGCGTACCGCCTCGGCCGCCTCGCGCAGCCGGCGGGCCGCCGCGTCATTGGTCAGTGCGGCCAGCTCCGGCGCCCACAGCGCGCACATCCGGGCGCGGACCCGGGCGGCGACCGCCCGGACCAGCGCCGACTTGCCCGAGCCGGCCGGTCCGCTGAGCAGGACACCCAGCGAGACCGTGGTGCCCAGCCGGCCCAGCACCTCCCGGTGGTGGAAGCCCAGGTCGAGCAGTTCGGTCAGCTGCTCGGCCTGGGCCCGCAGCCCGGGCAGCTCGTCGAGGTCCGGTGCCTCCGCCGGCTCGGCCAGCTCCGGCTCGGGCGGGGCCCACCCGGCTCCGGGTCCGGCCGCGGCGCCACGGGTCGCCGCCCCCTGCTCCCAGCCGACCACGGTGTCCATCGTGACCAGCGCGCCGGCCTCCGGTTCGGCTCCCACCACAGTGAGCAGGGTGCTGGTCCAGGCGTACCCCACGGTGTTGGCGAGGCTGCGCCGGGCGGCCTCGACCAGACCGCGGACCGCGGCGTCGGGGAGCACGTCCTGGGGCAGTAGCGAGACGTCGTCCCCGGCGGTGACCAGCTTGCCGAGCAGGGCCAGGCGGAGCATCTCCGGGGAGACCGCGGCGACGACCCCGACCGGGCCGGCCAGGGTCACGGTGCGGGCCGGGACCACCGGCAGGCGACTCACCCGCACCTGCCCGCCGTCCCGCCGGCCCAGATTGCCGAGGAGTAGGTCGTCGGCGTAGAGCAGAGCCGCGTTCGCGGTCGCCTCGGCCGGGGCGGCGATGCCGGCGGTCACCCGCCGGCCGGCCAGCCGGACCGGATCGCCGGGCCGCAGCGCCAGCGCGGTCAGCACCTCCGGGTGCAGGCGCACGACGCCGCGCCGGGCGTCCAGCGCGGCCGGCCGCAGGCTCGCGGTCAGGGTCAGCTCGGGTTCCGCCACCCGCCCGACAGTAGCCGCCGGCACCATCTCCCGGCGCGTCCACCGGTCGACCGTGGGCGGGAGCGGCCGTCGTCGCGGAGTCGGCCGGACGGACGTACGGCGGATCTCAGGTACCACTCAGGGTCCGGGCCGTACCGTGTGCCGCATGAAACCACCGCTCGCCGCCGCGCGGATCCGGCGTGCCCTGGCCACCCGTCGTCGGCGGGTGGTCGCCGCGGTGGTGGCGGTCGTCCTGGTGGCCGGCGCCGTCACCTGGGCGGCCCGGCCGCAGCGGCCCGGCTTCCGGACCGAGCCGGCGCTGGTGACCGTCCGTTCCGGACCGGCCGGCGACCAGCCGGTCGACCTGGACACCACGCTCTACCTGCCGCGGGACGCCTCGGCCCGGCACCAGGTCCCGGCGGTGCTGCTGGCGCACGGCTTCGGCGGCACCAAGGAGTCGGTCCGCGCCGACGCGGAGGACCTGGCCGACCGGGGGTACGCGGTGCTCACCTGGACGGCCCGGGGCTTCGGCCGCAGCGGCGGGGAGATCCACCTGGACAGCCCGGACTACGAGGTGCGCGACGCCCAGCGCCTGCTCGACCGGCTCGCCGCCCGCCCCGACATCCGCCTCGACACCGCCGGCGATCCCCAGGTCGGCGTGGTCGGCGGCTCGTACGGTGGCGGCCTGGCCCTGCTGCTGGCCGCGCAGGACCAGCGGGTCGACGCGATCGTGCCGATGATCACCTGGAACGACCTGTCCCGCGCCTTCCTGCCGGAGAACACCGGCAAGGCGCCGACCGAGGGTGTGTTCAAGAAGGGCTGGGCCGGCATCTTCTTCGGCGGCGGCGGGAACGCCGGCTCCGGCCCGGCCGGCGTCTCCGGCAACACCGCCGGCCAGCCCGAGGGCGCCCCCGCGTCGGCCGGCCCGCCCAGCCCGCAGCCCGGCGCCGGTCCCGGCACCAGTTCCGGGCGGGTGCCCGGGAGCGCCGCCGACCCGTCCTGCGGTCGGTTCGCCGCCGACGTCTGCGCCGCGTACCTGCGGATCGCCACCACCGGGCGGGCCGACGCCCAGGCGGTCGACCTGTTGCGCCGCTCCTCCCCGGCCGGGGTGCTCGACCGGATCAAGGCGCCGACCCTGCTGGTGCAGGGCGAGGCGGACACCCTCTTCCCGCTCACCGAGGCGGACGCCAACGCGCGTGGCATCGCCGCCGCCGGCGCCCCCGTCCGGGTCGCCTGGTTCACCGGCGGCCACGACGGCGGCACGGGTCCCACCTCTGACTCCGACCGGGTGCGGTTCCTGACCGCCCAGTGGCTCGACCACTACGTCAAGGGCGAGGGCGCGGCACCCGCCAACAGCTTCACCTTCTCGCGGATCGCCGGTTTCGACGCGCTCGACCGGGGCCTGGTGGCCACCGGCTACCACACCGCCGACTATCCCGGCCTGGCCGGACAGGGCCGCCAGGACGTCACCCTGGCCGGCCCGGCCCAGGTGATCGCGAATCCGCCCAACGCCAACCCCGCGGCGATCTCCTCGGTGCCCTTCGCCGGGGCGCTCGGCTCGCTGTTGAACGGCGTGGCCCGGGACATCCCCGGCCAGCACGCCCGGTTCGAGTCCGCGCCGCTGACCGAGCCGGTGGACGTGGTCGGCGCGCCGACCGTACGGATCCGGGCGGCCTCGCCGACCGGCGAGGCGGTGCTCTTCGTCAAGCTCTACGACGTCGACCCGAAGGGCGCGGCCACCCTCCCCGACGGCCTGGTCGCCCCGGTGCGGCTGACCGGCCTGCCGGCGGCGATCGACGCCGCGCAGTCGGTCACCGTCACCCTGCCGGCGATCGTCCGCCGGATCGAGTCCGGGCACCGGCTGCGGGTCGTCGTGGCCACCTCCGACCAGGCGTACGCGACCCCGGCCGAGCCGGCCGTGCACACCGTCACCCTCGGCGACGGCCCGCTGGTCCTGCCCACGGTCGACGCCCAGCCGATTCCCACCGCGGCCACGGTCTGGCGCTGGGTGCTGGTCGGCCTGCTCGCCGCGATCGCGGTCGGGCTGGCCGTGGTCGTCCTGGTCGCCCGCCGCCGGCACCGCCGCCAGGACAGCTCGGTCCACCCCGGGTACGCGGGCGTCCCACTCGCCGTCCGCCAGCTCCGCAAGGAGTACGCGGACGGCTTCGTCGCGGTCTCCAACGTGGACTTCGAGGTGCACCCCGGTCAGGTGGTCGGCCTGCTCGGCCCGAACGGCGCCGGCAAGACCACCACGCTGCGGGTGCTGATGGGGCTGACCCAGCCCACGGCCGGTGAGATCTACGTCTTCGGGCACCGGCTGGTGCCGGGTTCACCGGTGCTCTCCCGGATCGGCGCGCTGGTGGAGGGGCCCGGCTTCCTGCCGCACCTGTCGGGCCTGGAGAACCTGAAGGCGTACTGGCGGGCGACCGGGCGGCCCTGGGCGGACGCGCACTTCGACGAGGCGCTGGAGATCGCCGGGCTGGGCGACTCGGTGCACCGCAAGACCCGCAAGTACAGCCACGGGATGCGGCAGCGACTCGCCATCGCGCAGGCCATGCTCGGCCTGCCCGAGCTGCTGGTGCTCGACGAGCCGACGGACGGCCTGGACCCGCCGCAGATCGCCGAGATGCGCCGGGTGCTCCAGCGGTACGCCACCGACGGCCGCGCCGTGCTGGTCTCCAGTCACCTGCTGGCCGAGGTGGAGCAGACCTGCACCCATGCCGTGGTGGTCAACAAGGGGCGGATCGTGGCGTCCGGCCCGGTCGAGGAGATCGTCGGCGAGTCGCCGAGCGTGCTGTTCGAGGTGAGCGACCCGGACGCGGCGCGCGGCGTGCTCGACCGGCTGGCCGGCGTACGGGTGCTGCCCGGCGGCGACGGTGGGCTGGTGGTGGACACGAACGGCACCGCCCGCAGCGAGGTGGTGGCCGAGCTGGTCCGGGCGGGTATCGGGGTGGACCGGGTGGTGCCCCGGCGCCGCCTGGAGGACGCCTTCCTCGCCCTGGTCGGCGAGAACTCTCGGGGGAGCGGGGACCGGTGATGGGACAGTCGTCATCCGTGCGAGCGGCGGACCGCGGCGGGGCGGCGCAGGGCTACCGGCCGTCGGCGACGCTGCCGTTCCTGGCCGAGTTCCGCCGGCAGGCGTCGCGCCGGCGTACCCAGCTCGCGCTGGGGTTCATGGTGCTGCTGCCCTTGATCATCCTGGTCGCGTTCCAGTTCCCCTCCGCCGAGGACGACCGCGGCGGCCGGGGGGAGTTCGGCAGCCTGGCCGACCTGGCCACCTCCGGCGGGCTGAACTTCACCCTGTTCACGATCCTGGTCTCGGCGTCGTTCCTGCTGGTCGTGGTGGTGGCGCTGTTCTGCGGCGACACGGTGGCCAGTGAGGCGAGCTGGGGCAGCCTGCGTTACCTGCTCGCGATCCCGGTGCCCCGGGCCCGGCTGCTGGCGGTGAAGCTGCTGGTCGCGCTCGCGTACTCCGCGTTGGCCCTGCTGTTGCTGGCCGGCACCGCGCTGCTCGCCGGCACCCTCCGGTACGGCTGGTCCCCGCTGCGCAGCCAGGTCTCCGCCGAGCTGGCCCCGGCGGAGGGGCTGCTCCGCCTGCTCGCGGTGCTCGGCTACCTGGCGGTCGTCCTGCTGGTGGTGGCCGGCCTGGCGTTCCTGCTGTCGGTGACCACGGACGCGGCGCTCGGCGCGGTCGGCGGGGCGGTGCTGCTCTGGATCCTGTCCAGCATCCTGGACCAGATCACCGCGCTGGGCGGGCTGCGCGCGTTCCTGCCCACCCACTACAGCAGCGCCTGGCTGGGCCTGCTCTCCACCCCGGTGCAGACGGACGATCTCGTCCGCGGGGCCATCTCGGCGATCGCCTACGCCACCGGATTCTGGGGCCTGGCCTTCTGGCGTTTCACCCGCAAGGACGTCACGAGCTGACCATAGCCCCCGGGGGGCCGTATGTCCCGCGCTCTCCCTGTTCCGCATGGTCACCGGTCTGCTCTTCCTCTGCCACGGCGCTGCGTCGCTCTTCGGCGTCCTGGGCGGCAACTCGGCGACCGGCAAGGCGATCCCGGTCGGCCAGTGGCCCGGCTGGTGGGCCGCGTTGATCCAGCTCGCCTGCGGCGCCCTGGTCCTCGTCGGCCTGCTGACCCGGCCCGCGGCGCTGCTCGCCGCCGGCTCGATGGCGTACGCGTACTTCGTGGTGCACCAGCCGCACGCGTTGCTGCCGTTGCACAACGGCGGCGAACTCGCGGCCCTCTTCTGCTGGTCGTTCGTGCTCATCGCGGTGCTCGGCCCGGGCACCTGGGCGCTGGACGCCCTGCTCCGCCGCCGCTCCGTTGCCGCGTTGCCGGGCCCGGCCGAGTGCTCCTCGGTCCCCGCCTGACCGCGCGGACCCGCCGGGTGGCCCACCGCAACGGGCCACCCGGCGTACCACCGCCCAGTCCCCGAGCTGATCGAGGCGAGCCGGTCAGAGGCGGTTGTCCGGGGTCGGGGTGGGGTCGGGGACGGCGGGTGGTGCGCTGCGGGTCGGGGCCGGGTCGTCGTTCCGCTTCCAGGCGCTCACTCCGAGCCGGCCGGTGTTGCCCAGGTCGATCGGCCCGTCCAGCTCCACCGGGTACGCCGGCCGCCCCGCCATCGGGCTGATCTCCAGGTACGTGCCGTTGCTCGCGACCACCGTGGCGTCGGTCACCAGGTTGCGCCAGAGCAGGGCGGCGGTGGCCCGCTCGCCGGGGCGCAGCACCATCCGCCGGGGCGGATCGTCGAAACCCGAGGTGATCGCCCGTGCCCCGGGGATGATCTCGACGGCCAGCGGCTGCCCGTCGGCGTCCCGTAGCCGCGGCTCCGGACGGCCCTCCAGGACGTACGGCCCGCTGCCGCAGTTGACCAGCTCCAGGCCCATCGCCCGGAGGCCCATGGCGGCGTCCACGCCGAGACTCGTGATGCGTACCCCTTCCGGGGAGCACTCGGGGACGACCGTGGTGGTGGTGGTGGGGGTCGGCCGGCTCGCCGCGGCGGGGCCGTCGGTCGGTGGCCCGGACGTGCAGGCGGCGAGCATTGCCGTGCCGGTCAGGGCGCAGATCCGGAAGGCCGTCAACCTCACCCGGCGATCCTGTCAGCCCTGCCGCACGGCGCTGCCGAGGGCCCGGGGAGGTGTGGCGAGCAGTTCACAGCGTGGGAACCCCGCGCGGTGGCAGCGTGGCCTGGGCATAGACTCGACGGCACAACTGCATACCTCATCCAGAGGGGCTGAGGGATACGGCCCGATGACGCCCCGGCAACCACCCGCGCGCTCGACGACGAGCGACGCCGGCAGGTGCCAATTCCGTCCCCGCCGCACGAGGCGATGCGGGGAAAGATGAGAGGACTTCCTCGACATGACGTCGACGCTTCCCGCCGCCTCCGGCATCGACACCACCCTCAGCCCGGCCCGTGCCCTGGTCTGTCGCGCTTGTTCCGCGCGCTACCCGCTCGCCGCCCAGCATGCCTGCTACGAGTGCTTCGGGCCGCTCGAGGTCGACTACGACAGCGCCGCCCTGGCCAGGGTGACCCGGGAGCAGATCGAGGCCGGCCCGAAGAACCTCTGGCGCTACGCCGCCCTGCTCCCCGCCGGCCAGGACCCGGCCACCCGGGTCACCCTCAATCCCGGCCTGACCCCGCTGGTCGCCGCCCCGCACCTCGCCGCCGAGCTGGGCCTCACCGCCCCGCTCTGGGTCAAGGATGACAGTGCCAACCCCACCCACTCCTTCAAGGACCGGGTGGTCTCGGTGGCGCTGTCCGCCGCCCGGGCGCTGGGCTTCACCCGGTACGCCTGCGCCTCCACCGGCAACCTGGCCAACTCGGTCGCCGCCCACGCGGCCCGGGCCGGGGTGCCCTCGGTGGTCTTCATCCCCAGCGACCTGGAGCAGGGCAAGGTGGTGACCACCGCCGTCTACGGCGGCGACCTGGTCGCCGTCGACGGCTCGTACGACGACGTGAACCGGCTCTGCGGCGAGCTGGTGGAGACCGACGAGTTCGAGGACACCGCCTTCGTCAACGTCAACGTCCGGCCGTACTACGCCGAGGGCTCCAAAACCCTGGGGTACGAGGTGGCCGAGCAGCTCGGCTGGCGGATCCCAGCCCAGGTGGTCATCCCGATGGCCAGCGGCGAGCTGCTCACGAAGATCGACAAGGCGTTCGCCGAGCTGGTCGAGATCGGGCTGGTGAAGGCGCCGGCCGGCGGTTGGAAGGTGTTCGGCGCCCAGTCCGCCGGCTGCAACCCGATCGCCACCGCGCTGCACGCCGGCACCGACACCATCGTTCCGGTGAAGCCGACCGGCATCGCCAAGTCGCTGAACATCGGCGACCCGGCCGCCGGCCTCTACGCCCTGGAGGCGGTCCGCCGCACCGACGGCTGGATGGAGTACGCCGACGACGACGAGATCCGGGCGGCCATCCGGCTGCTGGCCCGCACCACCGGGGTCTTCGCCGAGACCGCCGGCGGGGTCACCGTGGCGGTGCTCCGCAAGCTGGTCGAGTCCGGTCGCCTCGACCCGGCCGCCGAGACCGTCGTCTTCAACACCGGCGAGGGCCTCAAGACCCTCGACGCGGTCGCCGCCCAGGTCGGCCCCACCCACCGCATCAAGCCCTCCCTCCGCGCCGCCCGCGACGCCACCCTCCTCTAACCCACCCTCCCCGTCGATCTTGCAGTTGCTGCCGTGGCAAAAGCCCCGTAAAGGGCAGATGGGCGGCAGTAACTGCAAGATCGCGAGGGAGGGGGGTGGGGAGGGAGGGGAGGGGGGATCGCCCGGGTGGGGGATCGGGGTGATCCGTGGGGTAACTGGCTATTCGCTGTGAGTGTGAGAAACCCGCCGACAAGGACTTGACGGCAGGAATGGGACGGCGCAAGATGCTCGGTGCGGGAGGGCATCCGCCGGAGACTTTTCAAGTTCTTGCGACCCAACGCCGGAGGCGTTGTGCGGACGTCCCTCCCGACCAACGTCCGAAGGGGCCGGCGAGAATATCGCTGGCCCCTTCGCTGTGCGTGGCGCAGGCTCACCGCATGAGCATCACGATCGCCCCGTTCGACGCCGCCGACCCGGCCGCGATCGACGCGGCGTACCAGATCGGTGCGGCCGCCGAGCAGGCCGACGTACCCGACTTCCCGCCGTTCTGCCGGCAGCGCTTCACCGGCGGCCTCCGGCACCCGCTGCCGGGCAGCGTGCGGCTCTGGGCGCTGGCCCGGCTCGCCGGGGTGCCGGCCGGCTACCTCGCGCTCGCCCTGCCGCAGCTCGACAACACCGCCAACGCCGAAATCGAGCTGGTGGTGCATCCGGCGTACCGGCGCCGGGGAGTCGGGCGGGCGCTGCACGAGCACGGCCTGCGCCTGCTGCGCGAGCACGGCCGCAAACGGGTCGTCGGGGCGACCGTGTCGGCGCTGCCCGGAGGAGTTGCCCGGCCGGAGGCAGGGGGCGCCTTCGCCGCCGCCACGGGCGCCCGGCCGGCGCTCGCCGAGGTGCGCCGCCGGCTCGACACCGGCCGGCTCGACCAGGCGGCCCTGGCCGTCCTGGCCGCCGACGCGCGGGCACGGGCGGCCGGCTACCGCACCGTCCGCTGGCAGGGCGGCGCGCCGGAGGAGTACGTCGCCGACGTGGCGTACCTGGACGGCCGGTTGATGGCCGACGCGCCCCTGGGCGACCTGGAGTGGGAGCCCGAGCGGGTCGACGTCGAGCGGGTACGGGCGACCGAGCGGGCGCTCGACGCCCGGGGCCGTCGCCGCTACCACCACGGGGCGGTGCACGAGGCGACCGGGCGGCTGGTCGCCTGGACCCTGATCGACCTGGGTCCGAACGCCGACTGGCACGCCTGGCAGCAGATCACCATCGTCGACCCGGCGCACCGGGGGCACCGGCTCGGCCTGCTCGTCAAGATCGAGAATCTGCGGTACGTGCTCGACCGTGAGCCGGCCCTGCGGGCGGTCGACACCTGGAACGCCGCCGAGAACCGGCACATGATCGCGATCAACGAGCAGCTCGGCTTCCGTCCGGTGGACGCCTGGACGGACTGGCAGCTGACGATTTGAGCTGTGACACGCCCCTACTGATCTGGTGGCTTTCTGTTGCATGATGGCGGGCATGACGGAGACCCCGCACCCCCTGTACGACAGGCACGCCGACACCCTCAACCGCGCGCTGACCGCGATCACGGAGCGGGGATACTGGTCCGCCTATCCCGAGTCGCCCAGCCCCCGGGTGTACGGCGAGACGGCCGCCGCGGACGGCAGGGCTGCCTTCGAGGCGTACCTGAGCCAGGACTTCCCCCTCGACCAGGCGGGTGACGGGCAGACCGTCGCCACCGAGGTCAGCCCGTTCGGCGTCGAGCTGAACGTGCGCTACCCGCACGCCGCCCCCGACCAGCTCGTGGCTGCCGCGTCCGCCGCCCTGCCGGCCTGGCGCGACGCCGGTCCGCAGGCCCGGGCGGGCGTCTGCCTGGAGATCCTCGACCGGCTGCACAAGCATGTCTTCGAGCTGGCCAACGCGGTGCAGTTCACCAGCGGGCAGGCGTTCGTGATGGCTTTCCAGGCCGGCGGCGCGCACGCGCTGGACCGGGCGCTGGAGGCGGTCGCGTACGCGTACGCCGAGATGACCCGCCACCCGGGCACGGCCGGCTGGGAGAAGGCCGCCGGCAAGGGTGACCCCCTGCGGATGAGCAAGACCTTCCACGTGGTACCCCGCGGCGTGGCGCTGGTGATCGGCTGCAACACCTTCCCGACCTGGAACTCGTACCCCGGCCTGTTCGCCTCCCTGGTCACCGGCAACCCGGTGGTCGTCAAGCCGCACCCGCGCGCGGTGCTGCCGCTCGCCATCACCGTGAAGTACGCCCGCCAGGTGCTCGCCGAGGCCGGCTTCGACCCGAACCTGGTGCAGCTCGCCCCGGAGGCGGCCGGCGAGAAGCTCGCCTCGACCCTGGCGCTGCACCCCGCCGTCAAGATCGTCGACTTCACCGGCTCCACCGAGTACGGCGACTGGCTGGAGGCGAACGCCCGGCAGGCCGCCGTCTACACCGAGAAGGCCGGCCTGAACACGGTGGTGATCGACTCCACCGACGACTTCGCCGGGATGTGCCGCAACCTGGGCTTCACGCTCAGCCTGTACAGCGGCCAGATGTGCACCACCTCGCAGAACCTGCTGATCCCTCGGGGCGGCATCGAGACCGACCAGGGGCACAAGAGCTTCGACGAGGTGGCCGCGGGGATCGCCGCGGCGATCGGCAAGCTCACCGCCGACCCGGCCCGGGGGGTCGAGTTCACCGGCGCGATCGTCAACGACGGCGTGCTGGAGCGGCTGGAGGAGGTCGCCAAGGTCGGCGAGCCGGTGCTGGAGTCGCGGAGCGTCGAGCACCCGTCCTTCCCCGACGCGGTGGTGCGGACGCCGACCATCGTCAAGCTGGACGCGACCGACACCGCGACCTACTCGCGGGAGTGGTTCGGCCCGATCTCGTTCGCCATCGCGACCGACTCGACCGCGCACAGCCTGCGGGTCCTGCGCGAGACGGTGGGAGAGAAGGGCGCGCTGACCGCGGCGGTCTACTCCACGGACGAGGCGGTGCTGGACGCCGCGGAGGCCGCGGCGATCGAGGTCGGCGTCCACCTGTCCTGCAACCTCACCGGCGGGGTCTTCGTCAACCAGTCGGCGGCGTTCTCCGACTTCCACGGCTCGGGAGCGAACCCGGCGGCGAACTCCGCACTGACGGACGGGGCGTACGTTTCGAACCGCTTCCGGATCGTGCAGTCGCGCCGGCACGTATAGCGGTTGCTGTTGGGGTTTCCGGGCAGGCCACGTCGCTCCGGGCGGTCAGGCTTGATCCCTCCGCGAGGCGGCCCGCCCGGAAACCCGTCCGGTCGGCCGGTCTGAGGGGGCGCCGCCTCGGGCCGGGTCCACGGTCGACGGAGTCCCGGGGGTCACGCGGGGCGGCGCATCTGGAGTTCCCTGAGGGTGGGGATCCTGGGGTGCGGGACGCGTACGCCGGTGTCCACGAAGCCGAGCTTCTGGTACGCCCGGTAGGCGCGGTCGTTGCCGACCACCACCTCCAGCATCAGTTCCGGCCGGCCGCAGGCCCGGGACCAGGCGGCCACCTCGTCGAGCAGCGCGCCGAGCAGGCCGCTGCCGCGCCAGGACGGCGTGACGTAGACCGCGTGGATCACGGTCAGCTCCGGCTCGCCCGGAGCGACCGAGCCGCCGGCGTGGCCGACCAGGCGACCGCCCGGATCGGCCACGAACTGGGCCGTCTCCGTGCCCTCGGCGACCGCGGCGATCCGGGCCGCGTACGCGGCGTGCGGCCGGGCGGCGGCCTCGGCCACGGTCTCCAGGAACGCCAGCGGCGAGTCGGCGAGCATCTCCAGCCGGAGCGCGCGCATCCGGGCGGCGTCCTCGGGGCGGGCCCGGCGGACGGTCGCGGGGCGGGGCCCGGTCGTGGTCGGCGCGCAGGTCATGTCGCATGCATACCGGAGGGCGACGGGTTTCCGACCGTCCGGGTCGGATGATGGCCGGAATATGCCCGATTTGTGGTCGTGCGCGGTCGTCACGCCTCGTGTACCGTGCGATTTCGGTCACCGATTCAGCGGCCGTCGACGATCGCCGAACCGGTGGTCCGCCGGTGCCGGTCCGCCGGTCTCCGGATTGTGGAACGCCGCGCATAGTGAGGAAGTGGACCGTGGCACAGGGCACCGTCAAGTGGTTCAACGCCGAAAAGGGCTACGGCTTCATCGCCGTCGACGGCGGGCAGGACGTCTTCGTCCACTTCTCTGCGATCGAGATGGACGGCTACAAGGCGCTGGACGACGGCCAGCGGGTCGAGTTCGAGATCGCACAGGGGCAGAAGGGCCCGCAGGCTGAGCGGGTCCGGCTCATCGCCTGATTCCGTCGCCGCCCGATCGGGCGGAGGTCCATCCCGGACAGGGGCTGCGGTGCGAACGCGCACCGGGAAGGATCATGAGCCGTTCCAGCCATCGCCGCTGAGGAGGGTTCATGTCCGACCAGCCCCCGTCGGGTTCCACCGAGCCGGTGCCCCCGGCGTCGTCCGACACCCCGGGCGACCAGGCCCGGCCCGCGTCGCCGCCAGGTGAACCCGCGCCGACACCGGGGCGGGCGAGCCAGCCGGCCCCGCCCGGACAGTCCACCCCGACCGGTTCGGACGAGCCCGTTCAACCCGGCGACCCAGCCGTACCGGCGCAACCCGGTCGGCCGGTGATGCCGCCGGCGGCGATACCGCCCCAGCCTGGTCAGGCTGTCCTACCCGGCCAGTTCCCGGCACCCGCTCCACCGACGCAGCCGGTCCTGCCCGGTCAGGGCGCGGTGCCGGCGCAGCCGACGGTGCCGGGCCAGTCGACGGTGCCGGGTCAGGGCGTGCCGTACGGGGCGCCGGCCTGGCCGGGGCAGCCGGAGTTCGGCGCGTACGGCGGGCAGCCCTGGGGGGCCTACCCGTCGGACCCGGGTGGGCAGCCGCAGGGCTGGGTGTGGCCGGCCACGGGGGCTCCCGTGCCGGTCGGGCCGTATCCCGGCGCGGTCCCCGGTCAGCCGTACGGCTGGTATCCGGGCGTCGACGCCGACGACCCCCTGGTCACGCCGCCGTACGCCGGTGTCGGGGGTTGGTTCTCCCGGTGCACGGCAGCGGTGCGCCGCGGTTGGCGCCAGATGCTGCCGATCATGCTGCTCACCCAGGCGCTCCCGGCGGCGGTGATCTCGGTCCTCTCGAGCGCCCTGGCCCCGCCGGACCAGTTCGCCACCGGACCGGACGGCGCCCCGGTCCTGCCCGACGGGTACTTTGCCGACTTCTTCACCTTCTACGGCGTGGTGATCCTGGCCAGCCTGCTGCTCGGGCCGGTCCAGAGCACCGGCTGGGCCGCCGGCTCGTGGGTGGTCACCCGCCAGGCGGCCGGTGCGGCCGTCGGGGTCGGCGCCGCCCTCCGGTACGGCCTGCGCCGCGCCCTCGGCCTCTGGGGCTGGACGATCGTCGCCAGCCTGCTGATCGTGGTCGGCGCCTGCCTCTGCCTGCTGCCCGCGATCTACGTCGCGTTCGCCGTGGCCCTGGTCGGGCCGGTCTATCTCTTCGAGCGGGAGAACCCGATCGGTCGTTCCTTCGCGATGTTCCACCGGCGGTTCGGGATGGTGCTGGGCCGGGTCGCCCTGGTCGCCGTCGGGGCGGTGGTCTTCGCCGTGGTCGGCGCGGTGCTGAAACTGCTCGGACAGGTCCAGTTCGGCACCCACCCGATGGACGCCCCCGGTACGGCGGCGGGAGCCGTCGCGGTGGCCGTGCTCTCCGCCGTGCTGGTCACCCCCGCCTACCTGGCGCAGCTCGTCGGGCTACTGGTCACGTACGCCGAACAGCGGGCCCACGAAGGCCCGGTGAACACCGCCCGACTGGCCGCGGAACTCGGCTGAGCCGGGGCATCGTGCTTGCACTCGGCTAGGGAGAGTGCTAAACAGGTCATTGGCACTCGCGTACGTTGAGTGCCAATGGTCGGGGCGGTAGGGCCACGGCCGCGCCGGTGTCTCGATGGCACCGGCGTGGCACGAGGCCGGTCGTCGCGGGCTATCCGGCCCGGCCGACGGACGTCGTCGTCGCCAGGTGGCGACGTCCCAAGGTGCGTACACCAGGCGGCCCATCCGGGAGACACACTCGGGTGGCCCGTGAGTGTCCAGGAGGACAACGCCGTATGGCCAAGATGATCGCGTTCGACGAAGAGGCGCGCCGCGGCCTCGAGCGGGGCATGAACCAGCTCGCTGACGCCGTGAAGGTGACCCTCGGCCCCAAGGGCCGCAACGTCGTGCTCGAGAAGAAGTGGGGTGCCCCCACCATCACCAACGATGGTGTGAGCATCGCCAAGGAGATCGAGCTCGAGGACCCGTACGAGAAGATCGGCGCTGAGCTGGTCAAGGAGGTCGCGAAGAAGACCGACGACGTGGCCGGTGACGGCACGACGACGGCGACCGTCCTGGCCCAGGCCCTGGTCCGTGAGGGCCTGCGCAACGTGGCCGCCGGTGCCAACCCGATGGCCCTGAAGCGGGGCATCGAGGCTGCCGTGGCCAACGTCTCGGAGGAGCTGCTGAAGCTCGCCAAGGACGTGGAGACCAAGGAGCAGATCGCCTCCACCGCCTCCATCTCCGCCGCCGACCCGAGCGTCGGTGAGATCATCGCCGAGGCGATGGACAAGGTCGGCAAGGAAGGCGTCATCACCGTCGAGGAGAGCAACACCTTCGGCCTGGAGCTGGAGCTCACCGAGGGTATGCGCTTCGACAAGGGCTACATTTCCGCCTACTTCATGACCGACCCGGAGCGTATGGAGGCCGTCTTCGACGACCCGTACCTCCTGATCGTCAACAGCAAGATCTCGTCGGTGAAGGACCTGCTCCCGATCCTGGAGAAGGTCATGCAGTCGGGCAAGCCGCTGCTGATCATCGCCGAGGACATCGAGGGCGAGGCCCTGGCCACCCTGGTGGTCAACAAGGTGCGCGGCACCTTCAAGTCGGTCGCCGTCAAGGCGCCGGGCTTCGGTGACCGCCGCAAGGCCATGCTCGCCGACATCGCCATCCTCACCGGTGGCCAGGTCATCAGCGAGGAGGTCGGCCTCAAGCTCGACGCGGTGGGCCTCGACATGCTGGGCCGCGCCCGCAAGGTCGTGGTGACCAAGGACGAGACCACCATCGTCGACGGTGCCGGCGACGCCGAGCAGATCCAGGGCCGGGTCAACCAGATCCGGGCCGAGATCGAGAAGAGCGACTCCGACTACGACCGGGAGAAGCTGCAGGAGCGCCTGGCCAAGCTGGCCGGCGGTGTTGCGGTGATCAAGGTCGGCGCGGCCACCGAGGTCGAGCTGAAGGAGCGCAAGCACCGCATCGAGGACGCCGTCCGCAACGCGAAGGCCGCCGTCGAGGAGGGCATCGTCCCGGGTGGTGGTGTCGCGCTGGTGCAGGCCGGCAAGACCGCCTTCGACAAGCTGGACCTGGCCGGCGACGAGGCGACCGGTGCGCAGATCGTCAAGATCGCGCTGGACGCCCCGCTGCGGCAGAT
Organism: Micromonospora sp. NPDC007271; assembly: GCF_040634005.1. Lineage (NCBI taxonomy): Bacteria > Bacillati > Actinomycetota > Actinomycetes > Micromonosporales > Micromonosporaceae > Micromonospora > Micromonospora sp. NPDC007271. The sequence goes on along the minus strand of NZ_JBEYER010000028.1, from coordinate 14,479 downwards.
CGCCGTGAACGCCGGCCTGGAGGGTGGCGTCGTCGTCGAGCACGTCCGCAACCTCGACCCGGGCCACGGCCTCAACGCCGCGACCGGCGAGTACGTGGACCTGCTGGCCGCGGGCATCATCGACCCGGCCAAGGTGACCCGTTCCGCGCTGCAGAACGCCGCCTCGATCGCCGCGCTGTTCCTCACCACCGAGGCCGTCGTGGCGGACAAGCCGGAGAAGACCCCGGCCGCCCCGGCTGGCCCGGGTGGCGGGGACATGGACTTCTGAGTCCAGTTCCACCAGTGCGCCGAGAGGGGCGGGCCGCGTCAGCGGTCCGCCCCTCTCCGTCTGCTCACGTCGGCAGCGGCCGCTGGTTGCGTCGCTTGTGCGTGCGGTCGTACGGGGGCACGATCCGGATCGGCTCGTCCACCAGTTGCAGCGGTTCCTCGGCGGTGGACGGCTCGTCGACGCGGGCCATCTCCGCCAGTTGCTCGGCGTCGCCGTAGTCGAGCCGGTCGAACGGCAGTTGGCCGGGGAGTTCGCCGACCGGGCGCCAGCTCGCCGGCTGGTCGCCGGTCAGTTCGTCATCCGTCGTCATGGCTGCCTCCTCTACGCACGACCGTAGGCGGAGATCAATGACCGGCGGGCCGGAATGGCGTTATTGACGTCTATGCCCTTTTCGCCCTTTTAATCATTCCTGTTCCGTCAGGGCCTTGCGATACAGGAAGAACACCCGCTCGATACGCGCGCCCGCCGCGTTCGCGTAGAACGGCACCGGGCCCACCCAGCCGATCTGCGCCGTATCGAGGCCGGTCGCCGCCTGGTCGCGCAGGCAGCGCCGCAGCAGCACCCCGCCGATGCCCGAGCCCTCGGCCGCCGGGGCTGTCCCCATCGGCCCGAACCAGCCCGGCCGGGACGAGCCGTACGCGGCGAAGCCCAGGATCTCGCCGTCCCGCTCGGCCAGGTGCGCGCCCGCGTTCGGCCGGCCCAGCGAGCCGGCCAGCTCGCCGTCCCACGCCCCGCCGAAGGTGGTGCGGGCGAAGGCGGCCAGCGCGGGCAGGTCCGCCGGCTCGGCCCGGCGTACCGTCACGCCACCGTCGGCCAGTCGGCGTTCGGCGGCGTCCGTCGCGCGCAGCGCCGGGGAACCCGCCGCCAGGTCCGCCGTCATGTTCCACGCCGTACGGTCCTGCCGGTAGCCGAGCCGCAACGCGGCGCAGACCGCCGGGGTGTACCGCACGTCGATGCCCGGCCAGGCGTAGTACGGCGGATTGCCGGCCAGCAGCAGCTCGGCCGCGCCGAGCCCGGCCAACCGCCGCTCCGCCCCGGTCAGCAGGGCCCGCCCGACGCCCCGCCGCCGCTCCTGCGGCGCCACCGCCAGCAGGTCGACGTGACCGAGCCGGGCGTCCCGCTGCGACACCGAGCCGACCAGTACGCCGACCAGCTCGCCGCCGCGTACCGCCCCGAGCGTCAGCACCGGCCGGTCGGCCGCCGCGCGGGCGGCGAGCGCGTCCACGATGGCCGGCGCCTCGGCGGCATCCTCCGCCAGGTCGAGGGCCCGCCGGCAGAGGTCGACGACCGCCGGCAGGCGCTCCGGGCCCAGCTCGATGATCTCCACATCCATGGTCGCCGACCCTAGGCCATCCATCGTTCGCCCGGCACCGCCCGACCGGCCCGGGTGTCAACAGGGAGCCCTGCCCTGCCGGAGGCGTTAAGAAGGGGCCCCTGCTTTCAGCGCGCCGCGCACGGCGGCGTAGGCGTCGACCAGGCCGGCGCCGACCTCGTCGGCCGGGCCGCCGCAGCGTTGTGTGCCGGCGGGTACGCCGGCTGGGGTGGTGGTGTCGAGGAGGATCCGCCGGGTCCGGGCCAGGTCGCCGACGAGCGCCGGGTTCGCCGACCACATCAGCGCCACCACCCCCGCCACCTGCGGCGTCGCCATCGAGGTGCCGTCGAGGGTGGCGTAGCCGCCCCCGGGGAACGCCGACAGCACCCCCGCCCCGGGCGCGACCAGGTCCGGCTTGGCGAGACCCCCGGCGGCCGGGCCCCGGCTGGAGAAGCGGGTGAGCTGACGGGTCCGGTCCACCGCCCCGACGGCCAGCACGTCGGCGTACGTTGCCGGTGGGTCGGCGACCGAGCCGCAGTACGGGCCGGTGTTGCCGGCGGCCGCCACCACCAGGATGCCGGCGGCGGCGAGCGCGGCGGTCGCCGGTCGCAACGCCCCCGGGTCGCAGCCCTCGATCGGCGGGCAGCCCCAGGAGTTGGTCAGCACGTCCGGCGCGCGGTCGGGCCGGCCGTCGGTGAACGGGTTCCCACCGGCCGGGAACGGGGCGAGCATGAACTGGAGGCAGTCGAGGTAGTGGGCCGGGCTGCCCAGGTTGCGGTCCAGGTTGACGCAGCCCACCCACTGCGCGCCGGGGGCCACGCCGATCCCGTTCCGGCCCACCGCGCTGCCCACCGTGTGGGTGCCGTGACCGCCCCGGTCGCCCGGCGTACGGCGGTGCTCCCACGGGTCGTACCAGGAGTCGTCGCCGCCCCGGAAGCCGGCGGCCAGCGCCGGGTGCCGACCGTCCACCCCGGAGTCCGAGCTGCCGACGACGACGCCCGACCCGGTCACGCCCAGCTCCGACCAGACCCGGTCCGCGCCGATCAGCGAGACGTTCCAGACCGGACCGGTGGGCGCCGGCTGGCTGCCCCGGGCCGGCGGTGCTGGCGCCGGCACCGGACGCAGCCGCTGGCTGACCAGCACCCGGGCCACCTCCGGCCGGCCGGAGAGCCAGGCCCGTACCGCCGGCCCGCCGTCCGTCTCGATGGCGTTGACCAGGTAGTAGGGCGTCGGACGCAGGCGCAGCCGGGTCAGCTCGCGGCGCAGGTCGCCCTGGGTGCGGTCGGCCGTGGCCACCAGCCGCCGGTAGACCTCCGTCGCGCGGGCGTTCCGCCCGTCCCGGCCGGGTCGCCCGGTCGGGAGCCCGCCCAGGTCGGCCTGCTCGCGCAGCACCACCAGCAGGCGCTCGCCGTACAGTCCGGGCCGGCCGGGAACGACGTACACCACGGCCACGGCGGCGAGGAGGGCCGCGGCGGCCAGGCCAGCCGCGACCCGCCGGGGCGCGCGGGCGCGCGGCCGGGCCAGCAGGACGCCGTACCCGACGGCGAGCAGCACCGCGACGGCGAACCCGGCGCCGGCTCCGACGGCGACCCAGTACGGGACGTCGCGGCTGCCCGCCAGCAGGAGGGTGATCTCCTCCGGGTCGGTGAAGGCGAGCGGCCCGGCCGCCGCGAGGCCGACGAGCCAGCGGACCGGGGCCCGGCCGGCCGGCCGGCCGGAGCGCCGTGCCGCGGCCTCCAGCGCGCCGAGCACGAAACCGAGCGGCGGCAGCAGCACCAGGGCCGGCAGTTGCGCCCCGGACTGCCCGGCCGCGCCGGCCAGCGGCACCAGGGTGACCCCGGCGACCAGCCCGCCGACCAGCACCAGTCGGGCCGGTCGGGGTGGCGCGCCGACCGCGAACCGGGCCCAGAACGCGGCGTCGAGCAACGCCCCGGCGAGGGCGCCGAGCGCGGCGGCGGCGAGGCCGGCGAGCAGTGTCTCCAGCGCCCCGCCGAGCGCACCCACCCCGACCCAGGGCAGCAGCGACGCCAACCCGGCGGCGATCGCCAGCAGGGTCACCGGCCCGAGCCGCCGCCCCCCGTCACCGGCCCCCGGGCTGGCCAGGCTGCCGGGCGCGGCGACCGCGCGGCGGCGCGACAACCGACCGACGACCAGCGCGAGCACCGCGGCGGCCGCGGCCAGTGCCGCCAGGTACGCCTCCTCGTGCACCGGCGGGACCGTGCGCAGCAGGGTCAGCGCGCCCAGGACGAGTGCCGCAGCCAGCCAGGCGCGGCCGGTGGTCCGGACGGCCGGTGAGCGGGGGAGCAGCGCGAGCGCGAGGCTGGGCGCACCCACCAGCAGCACGGTGGCCAGCGCGACCGCCGGCCACACCAGCACCGCCCGGTGCAGGCCGGCGACCAGCAGCACCTGGTCGACCGCCCAGCCGACGACCTGGCTCGACACGGTCACCAGGACGGCCCAGCCGCCGACGAACACCGCCGCGACCAGCGCCCAAGGGCTGCTCCCGGTCGGGCGGAGGTGGGGCGCGGGACCCTGCGGTGAGGTGGCCGGCATTCGCAAACCGTACGACGGCCGGCACCCGTGATGCTCGGTGACGCCGCCGGTAAGACAATGCCCCCTGTTTGGATATGCCTGTGAGGCATGAATATGCCCCACAGGCATATCACTGCGAAGTGGTTGGTCGAGTGGTCGCGACACGCGGGCCGCCGAGTGCGCGCCGGCCGGGCTGCTGGTGTGCGGAGACGGCAGATGTCGCCGGAGCGCCGGGACGGTTACGGTGGACGGGTGCGCGACCCCAACGTGTCCCGATCCGTGGCCGGTCAGCTCTCCGCCCAGCGCCGGGCCGACGACCTGCGCAGACTCCGCGCCGAGCGGTTCGACGTGCTGGTCATCGGCGGTGGGGTGACCGGGGCCGGCGCCGCTCTCGACGCCGCGTCCCGAGGGCTGAAGGTGGCCCTGGTGGAGGCGCGCGACCTCGCCGCCGGCACCTCCAGCCGGTCCAGCAAGCTGATCCACGGCGGCCTGCGCTACCTGGAGCAGTTGGAGTTCCACCTGGTCCACGAGGCGCTCACCGAGCGGGGGCTGCTCGCCACCCGGCTCGCCCCGCACCTGGTCCGTCCGGTGCCGTTCCTGGTCCCGCTGCCCGCCGAGGGCGGGTTGGGCGACCTGCCGAGCCGGCTCTTCCGCCGCTCCTACTACGGCGCCGGGGTGGCCGCCTACGACGTGTTCGCCGGGCTGTTCGGCGGCGGGCGGGGCATGCCGCTGCACCGGCACCTGACCCGGGAGGGCGCCCGCCGGGTGTTCCCGAGCCTGCGGGCCCACAAGCTGGCCGGGGCGATCCGCTACTACGACGGACAGGTCGACGACGCGCGCCTGGTGGTGACGCTGGCCCGGACGGCGGCCAGCCTGGGGGCGACGGTGGTGACCAGCGCGCGGGCGGTCGGCCTGATCCGGCAGGCCCGCGAGGTCACCGGGGTCCGGGTCCGCGACCTGGAGGCGCCTGCCGGCTCGCCGTACGCCGAGTTCGAGGTACGCGCCCGCACGGTGATCGCCGCGACCGGGGTGTGGAGCGACGACATGTCGCGCATGCTCAACGACGTCGGGCTGCGCCCCGGCCTGCGGGTCCGGGCCTCCAAGGGGGTGCACCTGGTGGTGCCCCGTTCGGCCATCACCGGCGAGGCCGGGTTGATCCTGCGGACGGCCACCAGCGTGCTCTTCGTGATCCCGTGGGGCGGTCACTGGATCATCGGCACCACCGACACCGACTGGCGGCTGGACCGCTCCCACCCGGCGGCCACCGCGCGGGACATCGACTATCTGCTGGAGCAGGTCAACACCGTGCTCGACCGGCCGCTGACCACCGACGACATCGAGGGGGTGTACGCCGGGCTGCGTCCGCTGCTGGCCGGTGAGGCGGACTCCACCTCGAAGCTCTCCCGGGAGCACGCGGTGGTCGAGCCGATGCTCGGGCTGCTCCTGGTGGCCGGTGGCAAGTACACGACCTACCGGGTGATGGCGTCGGACGTGGTCGACCGGGCGGTGCACCGGCTGGGCTGGCCGCGCCCGTCGCGTACCGCCGACCTGCCCCTGCTCGGCGCGGACGGCTACGTGGCCATGTGGCGGGACCGGGCCGACCTGGCCCGCCGGCACGGGATGCCGGTCGGGGTGGTCGAGCACCTGCTGGAGCGCTACGGCACCCTCACCCGGGATCTGCTCGCCCTGATCGACACCGATCCGCTGCTCGGCTCACCGCTGGCCGGCGCCCCGGAGTACCTGGCCGCCGAGGTGACGTACGCGGCCTGCGCCGAGGGAGCGCTGCACCTGGAGGACGTGCTGACCCGGCGTACCCGGATCTCCTTCGAGACCAGCCACCGGGGCCTGGAGTCGGCGGAGCACGCCGCGGAGCTGATGGGCGCGGTGCTCGGCTGGGACGAGGCGACCCGGGCCCGCGAGGTGGCCCACTACCGGGCCCGGGTGGAGGCCGAGCGGCGGTCGCAGGCGATGCCCGACGACGTGGCCGCCGACGCGGCCCGGCTCGGCGCGCCGGACGTGCGCGGGTTCGCGGCGGACCGGGGCGGCGAGGGCGACAGCGCCGAGCTGCCGTCGTCGCGGTAGGCGGCCCCTGGCTGGTGCAGCGGCTCGGCACGGACGGCCCGGTCCGGACGCCCCCGCCGCATGGGCCCCGTCCCGCCACCGTTCGATCAGCTCGTCCACCCGGGGGAGTCTGCCGCGCCGCCGTCCTGGGCGCGAGGATTCACCGGGTGTGGGACGGGTAGTCCCGGCCATGGCCGTTGCCCGGGACCGACGACCGCCGTTCCTGCGGCGTGTCCGGCTGCCGTTCCTGCGGCGCGAGGGGCTGGTCGACGTCGACACGGCCCGGATCTCCAAGGCGATGGACGAGCTGCGGGACCGGAGCAGAGCCACCTGGCACGACCGGCTGCACCGGGTGCGCACCGCCGCCGGCCTCGCCCTCCAGGCGGGTCTGGCCGCCGCTCTGGCGTACGTGATCTCCCATCGGCTGCTCAAGAACCCGCAGCCGGTGTTCGCCCCGATCTCCGCGGTGGGCACCCTGGCCGCCTCCGTGGGCCAGCGGTTCCGCCGGACCGTGGAGCTGATCGTCGGGGTGGCCATCGGGGTCGCGCTCGGCGACGGTCTGATCTATGTCCTGGGGAGCGGCGCGTGGCAGCTCGGCGTGGTGGTCACCGTGGCGATCCTGTTGAGCATCTTCGCCGGGGCGAGCGTGGCCGTCGTGATCCAGGCGGCGGCCACCGCCGTACTGATCGTCACGCTCAGCCCCTCCACCAAGAACCTGGAGGTGCCACGCTTCATCGACGCGGCCATCGGCGGGGGCATCGCGTTGCTGGTCTCCTCGATCCTGCTGCCGCTGAACCCGTTACGCGTGATCAACCGGGCCGCCCGGCCGGCGCTGGACCTGCTCGCCGGGCAGCTCGACGTCTGCGCGGAGGCGTTACGCACGCGCGATCGGGCCGCGGCGCAGCGGGCGCTGTTCCGGTTGCGGGAGAACAAGGCGGAACTGGCCGAGTTCTCGGAGGCGATCGAGGGTGCCAAGGAGACCGTGACCATCTCGCCGGCCCGCTGGCACCGGCGCAGCGAACTGACCCACTACGCGGAGGCGGCCGACCCGATCGACCGGGCCATGCGCAACAGCGGCACCCTGATCCGACGCTCGGTCACCCTGATCGAGGACGAGGAACCGGTCCCCGAGCCGATGCCCGCCGCGATCGCCCACCTCGCCGAGTCGGTACGCCTGCTCCGGCACGAGTTCGCCGTCGGGGAGGAGCCGCAGCGTGCCCGGGAGCGCTCGCTGCGCGCGGTCAGCGAGGCGGGCCGGGCGTACGCCGAGGGGGTCGGTTTCTCCGGCAGCGTGGTGATCGCGCAGGTGCGTACCACGGCGAGCGACCTGATGGTGGCCTCCGGGGTCGAGCAGGAGGAGGCGAACCGGCTGGTCCGGCAGGCGTTCGGCGAGCGGGAGCAGCGGACGGGCGGCAGGACCGAGCAGAGTCCCGCCCCCCAACCTCCCACCGCGCCCCCCGTCGGCTGAGCCCGTCCCCCGCTTCGCCCTCGGGCGGCTCAGGCCAGCCGGGCGAGGGCGGCGAGCAGCGCGTCCACCTCGGCGGTGGTGGTGCCGAGGCCGAGGCTGGCGCGCAGCGCGGTCGGGGGCAGGTCCCGCCGGCCGCTGCGCGCCCCCGCCTCGGCCAGCAGCCGCCGGGCCAGCGGGTGGGCGCAGAAGAGCCCGTCCCGGATCCCGATCCGGTGCGCGTCGGCCAGGTACGCGGCGACCTCGGCGGAGTCCCGGCCGGCGACCACGAACGAGGCGATGCCGACGCGGGGCGCGTCCGGGCCGAAGGTACGCAGCTCCACCACGTGCGGCAGGGCGGCGATCCCGTCCCGCAACCGGGCCAGCAGCGCCTGCTCGCGGGCGTGCAGCGCGTCCCGGTCCGCCTCGGCGAGCGCGGCGCAGACCGCGGCGAGCGCCACCGCGCCGAGCAGGTTCGGGGTGCCGGCCTCGTGCCGCGCCGGCCCGGTGGCCCACCGCACCTCGTGGGTGGCGGTACCGACGTGACTGGTCGCCCCGCCGCCGGCCAGGTACGGCGGCGCGGCGTCCAGCCAGTCCCCGCGCCCGACCAGCACGCCGGCGCCGAACGGGGCGTACAGCTTGTGGCCGGAGAGCGCCAGGTAGTCCACGTCCAGCGCGGCCAGGTCGACCGGGGCGTGCGGGGCGAGCTGCGCGGCGTCCACCAGGATCCGGGCGTCGTGCCGGCGGGCCACCAGGGCCAGCTCGGCCACCGGCCAGCGTTCCCCGGTCACGTTGCTCGCCCCGGTCACCGCGACCAGCACCGGTAGATCGGGTCGGGTGCCGGTCGCCGACCCGATGGGGCCCGGCCGGCGCAGCTCGCGCAGCGCGGCGTCGAGTCCGCGTACCGCCTCGGCCGGGCTGGCCGGCACCGGCAGCCGGACCGAGCCGCGTGGCCACGGCAGCAGGTTGGCGTGGTGTTCACCGGCGAAGGTGACCACGGTGGTGCCGGTGGGCAGTGCCCGGGCGAGCAGGTTGACCGCGTCGGTGGTGTTCCGGGTGAAGATCACGTGGTCGCCGGGGCGGGCGCCGAGGAAGTCGGCCACCGTCTGCCGGGCCCGCTCGTAGGCCAGCGTGCAGCGTCGGGACAGCGCCCCGGCGCCCCGGTGCACGCTCGCGTGCCAGGGCAGGAGCGCGGCCACCGCGTCGGCTGCCGCCCGCGCGCACGGCGCGCTGGCCGCGTGGTCCAGGTTTATCTCCCCGGGTACGCCGAGCACGGCGAGCGGGTCCGGCCGGGCCGGCGCCGGCGGCTCGGCCAGCGGGGGCGGAGCGGGTACGAGGGTGACGGTCATGCCGGAACCTCCCGGGTCCAGGGGACCCCGGGGGCGTGGCTACCGGGACGGGGTCCGCGCTTGCCCAGCACGGTCGGACTGGGCCCGGTCATCACCCGGGGCACCCCACCGCGAACTCGACGAGGGTTGCCGGCCAGCAAGCCGGGGCTTGACGCTGGCGCTCGTGACCTGCCCGGCAGCATAGCGCGCGCCCATGGGGCCGGACCAGCGGCCCGCGGGTGACTACGCTGACCGCATGGCCGACACCCCGCCCGGCGACGCTCCGCCACCGCCCGTGCCCGCCGTCCCGCCGCCGGGCTCGGCGACCCCCCGGATGCCGCTACGCCGACTCGGCTGGCCGCGGCTCGTGGCGCTCGCCGTGGTGGTGCTGGTGATCGCCGTCGGCGCGGTCTTCATCCTCTACCGGCTCGGCTCCAACCTCGGACCGCAAGCACTGCTGGTCGGTGTGGTGGCGGCGATCCTGCCGGTGCCGGTGCTCGTCGCCTGTTTTCTCTGGCTGGACCGCTACGAGCCGGAGCCGCTGCGCTACCTGATCTTCTGCTTCGCCTGGGGCGCGTTCGTCTCGACCTCGATCGCGATCAACGTCAACGAGGGCTTCGCCGGGCTGTTCAAGGCCTGGGGGCTGCCCGCGGCGCTCACCGCCGTGCTGGTCGCCCCGTTCATCGAGGAGCTGACCAAGGCGGCCGGTCCCATCCTGCTGCTGATCTTCCGCCGCCGGGAGTTCTCCGGGATCACCGACGGACTGGTCTACTGCGGGCTCTCCGCGGTCGGCTTCGCCATGGTGGAGAACATCCTCTACCTCGGCGGATACGGCTACCGCGCCGGCGTCCAGGAGTACGGTCCGGCCACCGGCGCCCAGCAGGTGATCGCCATCTTCATCGTGCGGATCCTGCTCTTCGGCTTCGCCCACCCGCTGTTCACCTCGATGACCGGGGTGGGGTTGGGCATCGCCGCCCGTACGGCCGACCGCCGGGTCCGCGTCCTCGCCCCGATCGCCGGCCTGCTGGTCGCGATGATGCTGCACGGCACGTGGAACCTGCTGCCCACGCTCGCCGTCAGCATCGGGCAGCCGGTGATCGTCCTGTACGGCTACATCGGCGTGATGGTGCCGATCTTCTTCGCGATGGTGGGGCTGGCGATCTGGCTGCGCGCCTGGGAGGGGCGGCTCACCGAACGCATCCTGCCGGACTACGTGCGGGCCGGCTGGCTCACCCCGCCCGAGGTGGCGGCCCTGGGCAGCCTCGGCCGGCGGCACGCCGCGCGTACCTGGGCCCGCCGGGTGGCCGGCGAGGGCGGGGTGAAGGCGATGCGGGGTTACCAGTTCGCCGCGACGCGGCTCGCGCTGCTGCGCGACGGCATGCGCCGGGGGCTGGACCGCAAGCCGGCCGAGCGGGACCGGACAACGCGGGAGGAGCGGGAGTTGCTGGACGCGATCGCCGCGTACCGGGCGTTCTTCGTGGGTCGGGACCCGCAGGCGCCGGTCGGCGTCTGGGACGGGCGGAGCTACCACCTGCGCTTCCCGGACGGGTCGCAGCGGGCGGTCGAGGCCCCGGACGAGCCGGTCGTGCCGATCCCGGTGGTGCTGGCCCCGCCGCCACCGCCGGCCTACCCGGCCGGCTACGGCCCGCCCGGCTGGTACGGCCCGCGCCCCGCGACCCCCTGGCCGCCCGGCGCCTGAACGCGTTCCGGCTCTGCCGGCCGCCCGACCGGTCACCTGGTCGGTCGGTCGGCCGGCGCGGGGTCAGCTCATCAGGCGGGTGAGGAAGTCACCGACCCCCTGGGCGATGGCCATCAGAGCCGTCCCGATCGTCCTGACCAGCTGCGCCGCGCCGTCCGGGCGGAAGGCCACGAAGTAGATCAGGAACGCGACGAGTCCCCAGGCCAGTAGCTTTTTGAGCACAATTGGCATGGTCCCTCCCCAGGGCTGAGGTGCCTGGGCTTCCCGCCGGGCAGCGGCGCAAACGACGCCCGCAGCCGGCCGGGCGGGCCTACAGGTAGAGGCCGGTCGAGCCGTGCTCCTTCTCCACCCGCTCGGCGGCGACGGCGTGCACGTCGCGCTCGCGCAGCAGGACGTACGCCCGGCCCTGCAACTCGACCTCCGAGCGGTCGTCGGGATCGAAGAGCACTCGGTCCCCGGCGACTACGGCGCGCACGTTCGGGCCCACCCCTACCGCGGTCGCCCAGGCCAGCCGCTTGCCCATCGCTGCGGTGGCCGGGATCACGATGCCGGCGGTGGATCGGCGTTCCCCCTCGCCGTTCTCCGTACGCACCAGCACGCGGTCGTGCAGCAGACGGATCGGCAGGCCCGAGTCGAGGTTCTGGTCGGCGGTCACGCGAAGACGCTACCGCGTACGCGATGGTCGATCGTCGGCATGGTTGGGCAGACTTGGTGCGGGCAATGTGTGGCGGAGTCGCCCTAGGGTGGGGTGGACGGACGTATCCTGTCCCCCCTGTTGCGTGGGCGGGCCAAGTTTGCGGGAGGTGCGCTTGAGCCGCTTCGAGCGGATACGCGGACGGCTCCGCCGCGCGTACGAGTCCGGCCGCGAGTCGGCCCGGGCCGGCCGGGTCGCGGAGGCGCCGGAGGAGACGACGACCACCGCCTCGCCGCCCACGCCCGGCCCGGCCTCGGCGAGCACCGCCACCGGGCAACCGTCGACCGCCCTGCACGCCTCGACCGCCAGCCGGGACGACGCGGACGTGCCGCACGCGCTGCGGATCGCCGCGGCCTGGTCCTGGCGGTTGATCGCGATCGGCATCGTCGCCTGGGCACTGCTCAAGATCGTCGGCACCATCCGCATCGTGATCATTCCGCTGGCGATCGCGCTGCTGCTCTCGGCGCTGCTCGCCCCGGCGGTGGGCTGGCTGCTCAGGGTCCGCTTCCCGCGGTCGCTGGCGACCGGTGTGGTGCTGGTCGGCGGCCTGGCCGCGGTGGTCGGCACGCTCACCCTCGTGGTGAACGAGTTCATCCGGGGCGTGCCGGAGCTGAGCGAGAAGTCGTCCCAGGGTGTGCGGCAGATCCAGGACTGGCTCAAGACCGGCCCGCTGCACGTGTCGGACAGCCAGATCAACCACTACATCGACGAGGCGCAGACCTGGATCACCGGCAACTCCAAGACGTTCACCTCCGGTGCCCTGTCCGCCACGGCGACGCTGGCCGAGGTGCTGACCGGCACGATCCTGGTGCTCTTCGCGACCTTCTTCTTCCTCCGCGACGGCAACAAGATCTGGCGCTTCCTGGTCCGGCTGCTGCCGGTGGCCGCCCGGTGGAAGGTCGACGACGCCGGCCGGGCCGCCTGGTCGACGCTCGGCGCGTACGTCCGGGCCACCGTGCTGGTCGCCTTCATCGACGCCGTCGGCATCGGCATATTCCTGGTCATCTTCGACGTGCCCTTCGCGTTCCCGCTGGCCGCGCTGGTCTTCCTGGGGGCGTTCATCCCGATCGTCGGGGCGGCGCTGTCCGGCGGGGTGGCCGTGCTGGTGGCGCTGGTCGACAGCGGCCCGGTGACGGCCCTGATCATCCTGGGCGCCGTGATCGGGGTGCAGCAGGTGGAGGGGCACGTGCTCCAGCCGTTGATCATGGGCCGGGCGGTGGCCATCCACCCGCTCGCCGTGATCATCGGGATCGCGGCCGGGGTGGTCCTCGCCGGGATCGCCGGCGCGCTGGTCGCGGTGCCCCTGATCGCCGTGCTCAACACCGCGATCCGCCGGCTCGCCGCCCGGACCGTGCCGGACACCCCGCCTGACGCCGTGGTGGTCGCCGCCCAGGCCCCCTGACCCACCTGTCTTGATCCACTCCGGGTGCCGCGCACCGCGGTGGCCCGGCGGCCGGAAGCCGCGACCTGCGTACCCGGAGTGGATCAACGCCGGGGTCAGGACTTGCCGAGGCGTTCCAGGGCACCCCGGGCCACGTCCGGCCGGGTGGTGTACCAGAACGGCGGCAGCGAGCGCCGCAGGAAGGGGCCGTAGCCCCGGGCCGTCTCCAGGCGGGAGTCCAGCACCGCCACCACGCCCCGGTCACCGGTCGCCCGGATCAGCCGGCCGACGCCCTGGGCCAGCCGGACCGCCGCGATCGGCACGCTGACCGCCGCGAAACCGGAGCCGCCGCTCGCGTCCACCGCCGCCGCGCGGGCCGCGGCGAGCGGCTCGTCCGGCCGGGGGAAGGGCAGCCGGTCGATCACCACGAGCTGGCAGGCGTCACCCGGCACGTCCACCCCCTGCCAGAGCGACATCACCCCGAACAGGCAGCTCTCCCGCTCCTCCCGGAACCGGCGGACCAGCAGCGGCAGCGCCTCCTCGCCCTGCAGCAGCACGGGCAGGTCGGTCCGCGCGCGCAGCAGCTCCGCCGCCTGCTGTGCGGCCCGGCGCGAGGAGAAGAGCCCGAGGGTACGCCCGCCGAGCGCGCCGACCAGCGCCAGCAGCTCCTCGCCGGCCGCCTCGGGCAGCCCGGAGACGCTGGGCCGGGGCAGGTGCGCCGCGACGTACAGGATGCCCTGCCGGGCGTAGTCGAACGGCGAGCCGACGTCGAGCGACCGCCAGCCGGGGCCCTCGGTGGCCGGTACCGTGCCGGCTGCGGTGCGCCTCTCCTCGGCCTCCGCGGCCCCGGGGCGGGGACGGCCGGCGGCGGCCGTGGTGGCCAGCGCGGCGGCGGCCGGGGACGGCGGGCCGGGCGGCGGCGCGTCCAGCCCCAGCGCGCGGGCGACCGTGTCGAAGCGGCCGCCCAGCGCCAGGGTGGCCGAGGTGGCCACCACGGTCCGCTCGTCGTACAGGTGGGTGGCGAGGGTGCCGGCGACCGAGAGCGGGGCGACCACCAGGGCCCGGCGGTTGCCGTTCTCCGGCTTCTCCACCCAGGCCACGTCGTGGTCGGCCTCCTCCAGCAGCCGCTGCGCGGTGGTGGAGAGCTCGTCCAGCACCGCCTTGGCCTGCTGCTTGCGGACCGGGTCCGGGTCGTCGGACTTGATCTCGCCGATCCCGTCCAGGGCGGCCCGGGTCGCCCCGTCCAGCAGCGTGCAGGCCTCGCGCAGCGCGGGCGGCAGGCCCGCGGTGAGCCGTCCGGCCGGCGCCTCGGCCAGCCCGACCGCGAGGGCGTCGCCCGCCTCGGTGAGCCGCTCGGCCACCTCGGGGCGGAGCAGCGGCCGGGCCCGTCGGGCGGACCGGTCGATCAGCTCCGGGACCAGCTCCGCCTGGGCGGCCGAGGAGACCCGGTCGGCCAGCTCGTGCGCCTCGTCGACGATGAGCAGCTTGTGCGGCGGCACGATGTGCCGGCCGGCGAGCATGTCGACGGCGAGCAGGCTGTGGTTGGTCACCACGATGTCCGCCTCGCGGGCCCGGGCCCGGGACGCCTCGGCGAAGCACTCCTGCCCGAACGGGCAGCGGGCCGCGCCGACGCACTCCCGCGCCGGCATCGAGACGGTCCGCCACACCTGGTCGTCGACGCCCGGGTCCAGCTCGTCCCGGTCCCCGGTGGCGGTCTCCTCCGCCCAGTCGCGCAGCCGTTGCGTCTGCTTGCCCAGCCG